>JBMTER010000001.1:0-43962 GCA_049433345.1 Gaiellales bacterium
GGGCCACCGGCGGGGCGCCGGCCGCGGGCAGCTCGGTCAGGCGGACGACGACGCGTGCCGGTTCGCGGCCCACGCCCATCAGGCCGCGCTCCCCCTCGGACAGGACCTGCACGTCGACCTTGTCCTTGTCGAGACCGGGGTAACGGCGCTCGAGCTCGCGGATCGCGGACCAGCGGGCCTCGCCGACGGTCTCGCCGGTGCCCTCGGCGGACGTGTCGTCCATCACGTGCCGCCCGTGCCGCCGCCCTTCGGCGGCTTCGCCGGTCGCTTGCGGCGCTGGCCCTTGTCCCTCGGCGCGGGCTTCGCCTCGCTCGGCTCGGCCACCGCATCACCCGCGGCCTCGGCCTTCGCCGCCTTCTCGGCCGCGCGATCCTTCTTCGCCTTGGGCATCGCGTTCGGCGCGGCCGCCCGGCTGAACAGGCCGCCCTTCCTCGCACCCTTCGCCGGATCGGCCTTGGCCGACGGCGGCAACGGCGGGGGGAACCAGACGCGGATGACGGCGGCCTGGCCGCAGGTCCAGAGGTTCGTGGTGATCCAGTAGATCAGGAGTCCGGCGGGGAAGACGGCTGCCCCGAACGGGGGATTGACGATGAAGTACGCGAAGACGATCGGCAGGAACAGGAAGATGTACTTCTGCTTCGGGTCCATCGACGTCGGCATCAGCAGCGTCGAGCCCATCTGCGACACGACGTAGACGAGCATCAGGGGCCACAGCGTCGTCGCGGGCAGCGCCTCGAGGTTCATCGTGATGTCCGGGATCCAGCCCCCGAACATCGAGAGGTCGTCGCCGGCCACGACCTCGTCGGCGATCTGGCTAAGCAGGACGTAGAGCGCGAAGAAGATCGGCAGCTGGACGAGGAGCGGCAGGCACGACCCGAACGGGTTGACCTTGTTCTCCTTGTAGAACGCCATCATCTCCTCGTTGAGGCGCTGGCGGTCGCCCTTGTACTTCTGCTGGATCTTCTTGATCTCGGGCTGCAGCACCTGCATCGCGCGGAACGACTGCTGCTGCTTGACGGTCAGCGGCAGCATCCCGATGCGCACGATCATGGTCAGCACCACGATCGACCAGGCCCAGGAGACGCCGAGCGTCTCGTGAATCGCGACCAGCAGCCACTCGAGCGGCAGGACCAGCGGGTCGAGAAGGGAGTAGAGGGAGTCCATCAGCGGGTACGTCGCACCGGGTCGACGCCGCCATCATTCCACGGGTTGCAGCGGAGCACCCGCCATACGGCCAACACCGGACCGACGAGCGGACCCCGCAGGCGGACCGCGTCGATGGCGTAGCGCGAGCAGGTCGGCTCGAATCGGCAGTTGCGCGTCGCAGGGGCGCCGCCCGGCCAGAGCGGCCGCATGACGTGCGCGTAGAACCCGTGCAGGAGATCGCCGATCACGCCGCTGCCTGCGCGCTCTGCCCGACGAGCTCGGCGATCTCGGCGACGAGCCAGTCGAAGCCCTGCTGCTCGACGGCCGCGTCGAGACCCGGTCGGGCCACAAGCACGACGTCCATCCCGACGGGCGGCTCCGGGAGCGCGGCGTACGCCTCCCGCAGCTGCCGCTTCAGGCGATTGCGGACGACAGCCCCGCCGACCTTGCGCGAGACGGCGACGCCGAGACGCGCCTCCTCCGCCTCGTTCGGAAAGGCGTAGGCGACGAGGTGCCGATTCGATGCGGAGCGGCCCCGACGGTAGACGGTGTCGAACTCCGCGGAGCGCGTCAGCCGGCCACGTCCCTGTGCGCCGCTCGGCACGGACGTCCTCAGGCCGACAGGCGCTTGCGGCCGCGGGCGCGGCGGCGGCGGATGACGGCCTGCCCCGCACGATTCGACATGCGCTTGCGGAAGCCGTGGGTCTTGGCGCGCTTGCGGACGTTGGGCTGGTAGGTGCGCTTCATCTCGAATCCGGTCCTGCGGGAGCGCGAAGCATACCGGTGGGGCCGCGCCCCGCCAAACCGGAACCGACGCGCGCGGACGATTCCGCCCCGCCCTGCGTTATCCACAGCCGGGGACAAGTCTGGGGACAGTGCTGTGGGCGACTCGTTTTTCCCGCAAACAGCGGAATTCCCCAGGTGCGGCGGCCTACCCAGCGGCCGCGTGTCGCTGCTACCGTCGCGCACTCGATATGACGCGACCGGCTCCCTCCGCTCCGGCCAGCGATCTCTGGAGTGCGGTCTCGCATGAGCTCCAGCAGACGCTCGCCCCCTCCACGTACAGCGCCTGGTTCGGACGCGCGGAGCCCGTGCTGCTGGCCGGCGATCGGCTCGAGGTCGCGGTTCCGAACGACTTCGTGCGCGGCTGGATCTCCGGGCACTTCATGGACCTCGTGGTCGCCGCCGCGACGACGGCGCACGGGGCTCCCGTCGAGGTGGCGCTCGTCCTCGGGGCGGAGGGCCCCGAGGCGGCGCCCGACGATCCGCCCGCGATGCCGGTCGCGGCACCCGTGGCGGCCGTGGCGGCCGAGCCGGAGCGCCCGGTCAACCTGAACCGCAACGCGACGTTCGACTCCTTCGTCATCGGTCCCTCGAATCGCTTCGCGCATGCCGCCGCCCTCGCCGTGGCGGAGGCGCCGAGCCAGGCCTACAACCCGCTCGTCATCCACGGCGCGACGGGGCTCGGCAAGACGCATCTGCTGCAGGCGATCGCGCACTACGTGACCGTCTCGAACCCGCGCCTGCGGACGTGCTACGCGACCTGCGAGTCGTTCACCAACGACTTCATCGAGGCTCTCCGCGAGAAGCGCATCGAGCAGTTCAAGAACCGCTATCGCGGGTACGACGTGCTGCTGATCGACGACATCCAGTTCCTGTCGGGACGCGAGGGCATCCAGGAGGAGTTCTTCCACACCTTCAACGCGCTGCACGAGGGCGGCAGCCAGATCGTGCTCTCCTCGGATCGGCCCCCGAAGGAGATCGCTCGGCTGGAGGACCGCCTGCGCTCCCGATTCGAATGGGGCCTGATCACGGACGTCCAGACGCCCGACCTGGAGACGCGCATCGCGATCCTGCGCAAGAAGGTCGCCCGGGACGGCGTGGTGATCGACGACGTGGAGGTGCTCGCGCAGATCGCGATGCGGGTGCAGACCAACATCCGCGAACTCGAGGGGGCGCTGACCCGCAGCGTCGCCTTCGCCACGCTCAACGACGAGCCGTTGACGGTCGAGCTCGTCCGCGACGTGCTCAGCAGCCAGTATCCGGAGGATGCGCGTCCGGTCACCGTGGAGGGCGTGCAGCGGGTCGTCGCGGAGTACTTCTCGCTGACGGTCGAGGATCTCCGCTCGGAGCGGCGGACGCAGACGGTGGTCTTCCCGCGCCAGGTCGCGATGTACCTGTCCCGCGAGCTGACGGATCTGTCGCTTCCCCGTATCGGGCGGATGTTCGGCGGACGCGATCACACGACGATCCACTACGGGCACGACAAGATCGCCCGGCGCATGAAGGAGGATCGTTCGTTGTACAACCTGATCCAGGAGTTGACGTCGACGATCAGGCGGCTCGGATGAGCCGCTCGGCTGGGGATGGCGCGGTGGATCGGGTTGGGGATCAAGGGGCACGACCGTGCTCCGCATCCCCCGCCCGTGGGACGCGCCGATGGCGTCGCCGCGCAGCCGGGGACGCCATGCCCCGGGATCCCCACGCCATCCCCAGGCGATCCACCCGTCGAGAAGGCTCGTGGAGCCGAAACCCGACATTCGTCCCCGTCCTCCACAGGCCCTATGGTGATGACTATCTCAAAGAGCCTCTAACCACTTCAACCACCATGGGAATCGCATGAGGATCCGCTGCACCCGAGAGCATCTCGCCGAGCGCCTGGCGCAGGCGGCGCGTGCCGCGTCGACGCGGGCGAACCTCCAGAGCGCCGCGCACGTCCGCCTTGACGCGAGCTCGGGCGAGGCGCCCGCCCAGCTCATCGCTACCGATCTCGAGATGACCCTACGCGTTCCCCTCGACGTCGAGGTCGAGGAGCCCGGAAGCGTGCTCCTCCCCGCGAAGATCGCACCCGAGCTCGTGCGGGCGCTGGCCGGGGAGCAGATCGAGCTCGCCACCGGCGATGGCGGCGTGGTCGTGTCGGCGGGCTCCTCGACGTACACCCTCTTCGGGCTGCCCGTCGACGAGTTCCCGCAGGTGCCGGAGGTCGATCACGAGCGTGCGTTCGAGACCGATGCCGCGGTCTTCGCGGAGACCGTGGCGCGGATCAAGCGGGCGGCGAGTCGGGACGAGAGCCGCCCGGTCCTGACCGGTGCCCTCGTGCGCTTCGAGGCGGAGCGCCTTGTCATGGCCGCCACCGACTCCTATCGCCTGGCGGTCTCCGAGGCCCCCCTGGCGAGCGCGCCGCCCGAACCCCTCGAGGCGATCATCCCCGTACGCGCGCTCGAGGAGGCGGTTCGCATCGCCGCCGACGACGGTGGCGCGCTGACGGTCTCGATCGGCGAGGGGCTGGTCAGCTTCGGCGCCGGCGGTGTCTGGCTGAGCGCCCGTCGGATCGAGGGGCAGTTCCCGAACTTCTCGGCCCTGCGCCCCGAGGGGATCGACCATCACGTCACGATCGCCAAGGACGAGCTCCTGGAGAACGTCCGCCGTGTCGGCATCGTCGCCCGGCAGAACACCCCGGTGCGGGTCGAGTTGGCGCCCGGGCAGCTGAGCCTCTCCGCCCGCACCGCGGATGTCGCCGAGGGCGCGGAGACGATCCCCGTCGGCTACGACGGCACGGAGACCGTGGAGATCGGCTTCAACCACGAGTTCCTCCGCGACGGCATCGAGAGCGTGCCCGGCGACGAGGTCCGGCTCGGGCTGATCTCGTCACTGCGCCCGGCGCTGCTCGAGAGCGTCGACGGCACGTTCTGGTACGTCATCATGCCGATCCGGCTCTAGCGATGCGCATCGAGCGGTTGCGGCTGGCGGATGTCCGCTGCCATGCCGCGGCGGAGCTCGCGCCGGCCGGCGGCGTCACCGCGATCGTCGGACCGAATGGATCGGGCAAGACCTCGCTGCTCGAGGCCCTCCACCTCGGCCTGCGCGGAACCGGCCTACGGCCCGCCGGCGACGCCCGCATGGTCCGCGACGGCGCCGCGCGCCTCGGCGTCCGCGTCGAGGGCGAGGCGGGTGGTGCGGCGAGCATCACGCGGATCGACCTCGCACCCGGCGGTCGGCGCATCGAACTCGACGGCGTCGAGGTCGACGCCCGCACGCTGCGCGAACGCTGGGCGGCGGTCGTCTTCATCCCGGACCTGCTTGACCTCGTCAAGCGCGGGCCCGTGGTGCGCCGGCTGGCGTTGGATCGCGCGATCGAGCTCGCCTGGCCGCGCTTCGAGGAGCACGAGCGGGCCTATCGGCACGCCGTCGAGCAGCGGAACGCCGTCCTGCGCCGGGTCCGCCGGGGCGGCACTCCCGCCGAGCTCGACCCCTGGGACGAGCAGGTCGCCGAGCACGGTGCGGTAGTGGTCGAGGCCCGCGATCGCCTCGTCACCCGTCTCGCCCCGCTGTTCGCCGACCGCGCGGCGGCCCTCGGCGGCGACCGACCCGCCTCCCTCGCGTACCGGGCATCGATCGCCGGCGACCCGGCGGCGCTGAGGTCCGCGCTCGAGGCCGGCCGCGCGCGCGACATCGAGCGGCAGACCACGGGCTGCGGTCCGCACCTCGACGACCTCGAGGTGGCGCTCGACGGGCGCGACGCCCGCCGCAGCGCCTCCCAGGGCGAGCAGCGGACCCTCGTCCTGGCCTTCCTGCTGGCGCAGGCCGCCCTGGTCGGGGAGGCCCGTGATGAGCGTCCCATCCTGCTCCTCGACGACGTCCTCTCGGAACTCGACCGCGACCGACGCGCACGCCTCGTCGAGCTGGCACGCACGCATGGGCAGACGCTGCTGACCGCGACCGGCGCGGATGGGGTCGACGCGCTCGCCGATGCGGTGCACGCGCTGGGGACGGCCTGATGCGACGCCGCCGACCGGGGGACGCGATGCGGATGCCGCAGCAGCTCGCGGCGGATATCGGGTCCGCGGCCGGTCCGGACCTCGGGCCGCTGCGTCGGGTGGCGGCCGTCTGGTCGGAGGCGGTCGGCGAGCAGCTGGCCCGCGTCGCCCGGCCCGCGCGGCTGACGCGGAGCGGAGCGCTGGTGGTGCATGCGGCCGACGCCAGTTGGATGCACGCCATCGCCCTCGAGGAGCGTCGGATCCTGCGTCGCCTCGGAGAGGCCCTCGGGGGGGATGGGCCGACGTCCCTCATGGTGGAGGTCGGGGACGTTGCGCCCCCGGTGGAGCCGGTCGCCGAAGCCTCCCCGGAGCCCCCGGGGGAGGAGGCCCGGCGGCGGGCCGTGGAGTTGACCGCGGACGTCGCCGACCCGCGACTGCGAGCGGCGCTCGAGCGGCTTGTCGCGCACTCCCTCCAACGCCGGAAAACGCCGTAGTAATCGGGGTTTCGCGGGGGTTGCTCTGGTAGTGTTGGGGGTGTTCGCCCCGTCCGCCCCCGACCCCGGGAAGTGCCCTTGAGCGAGTCCTACGGCGCCGATAACATCACCGTCCTCGAGGGCCTCGAGGCGGTCCGCCGGCGCCCGGGCATGTACATCGGCTCGACGGGTACGCGTGGCCTCCACCACCTCGTCTGGGAGGTGCTCGACAACGCCGTCGACGAGGCCCTGGCGGGCTTCTGCACGGAGGTCGAGATCGCCCTCCGCACCGACGGTTCGGTGACCTGCCGCGATAACGGCCGCGGCATCCCGGTGGAGGTCATGGCGGACCAGGGGATGAGTGCGGTCGAGGTGGTGTTGACGAAGCTCCACGCCGGCGGCAAGTTCGGCGGCGGCGGCTACAAGGTCTCCGGCGGACTGCACGGCGTCGGCGTCTCGGTCGTCAACGCGCTCGCCGCGCGCCTTCACATCGAGGTGCGCCGCGACGGCTTCGTACACAGCCAGGACTACGCGCGCGGCGAGCCGCAGACCCCGTTGGCCAGGGGCGACGCGTGGACGGGACCGACGGGGACGGAGATCACGTTCCTGCCCGACGGCGAGATCTTCGAGGACACCCGCTTCGATCGCGACACGCTCGCCCAGCGGATGCGGGAGATGGCGTTCCTCACAGCCGGCCTGTCCCTGCGCCTGATCGACGAGCGCGGCGACGGCTCCGACGAGACCTGGCGCTACGAGGGCGGCATCGCGGAGTACGTGGCGTTCATGAACCAGGGCCGCGAGGTCGTCCACCCCGGCGTCGTGACCGTGTCGTCCCGCGACGAGGAGTCGGGCGTCGAGGTCGACGTCGCGCTGCAGTGGAATGCGACCTACCAGCCCTCGATCTACTCCTTCGCGAACGCGATCAACACCCACGAGGGCGGCAGCCACATGGTCGGCTTCCGAACCGCCGTGACACGCGTCGTCAACAGCTACGCGCGCGCCGGGAGCCTGCTCAAGGAGAAGGACGAGAATCTGACCGGCGAGGACGTCGCCGAGGGCCTCGCCGCCGTCATCTCGGTGCGCCTGCCCGAGCCCCAGTTCGAGGGCCAGACGAAGACGAAGCTCGGCAACACGCACGTGCGCGGCATCGTCGACAGCGCGACGAACACGGCGCTCGCCGAGTACTTCGAGGAGCACCCGTCGGAGGCCAAGGCGATCGCGCAGAAGGTCGTCTCCGCCGCCCGCGCCCGCGCCGCGGCGCGCAAGGCCCGCGAGGCGGCCCGCAAGACCGCCTTCGGATCGGGAGGGCTGCCGGGCAAGCTGACCGACTGCGTCAGCACCGACCCGGCCGCCTCCGAGCTGTACCTCGTCGAGGGCAACAGCGCCGGCGGCACGGCCGTCGACGCACGCGATCGCGAGTTCCAGGCGGTGCTGCCGCTGCGGGGCAAGATCCTCAACGTCGAGAAGGCGCGGATCGATCGCGTCTTCGGCAACGCCGAGATCCAGGCGATGGTCGCGGCGATGGGGATCGGCACGGGCGACGACATCGAGACGGAGAAGGCCCGCTACCACAAGCTGGTGCTGATGACGGACGCCGACGTCGACGGAGCCCACATCCGCACGCTGATCCTGACGTTCCTCTACCGGCACATGCAGCCGCTGATCGACGCGGGCTACGTCTACATCGCCCAGCCGCCGCTGTACCGCGTCCGCATCGGCAAGGAGCAGATGTACCTGTCGAAGGACTCCGAGGTCGAGGAGTACGCCGTCGGGCAGCGCATCGGTCAGGTCGAGCTCGAGGGCCCGGATGGGCCGATCGCGGTCGATCTGGAGCTGTATCGCGCGATCGCCCGTGCGCTGCGCGACCAGGAGCTCGCGGTCACGCGGATCCGCGGCGCCCACGGGGCGGTCGTGGCCGAGCTGGCCCGACATCCCGCGCTGCTCGCGGCGGACCTCGAGCCGGACGGCGTGGCCGCCTGGTTCGCGGGCGGCGGGGCGGACGACGACACCTCGACCGTCGAGGTGGTCGCGACCGATCCCGACCAGACGCTGCTCCTGCGCCGCACCGAGCGCAAGTCCGGCGCGGTCGAGACGATCACGCTGCCGCCGAGCCTGTTCAGCGGGCCGGCGCATCAGGCGCTGCGCCAGAGCCACCGACGGCTCGTCGAGCTGGTCGGGCCGGGGCCGTTCACGGTCCGGCAGGGCCGGCGCGAGGTCGAGGCGAGTGGGCATGCCGCACTGCGGCAGGCGATCTTCGACGGCTGCAAGGACGGGCTCGAGATCAGCCGCTTCAAGGGCCTCGGCGAGATGAACGCCGAGCAGTTGCGGGAGACGGCGATGAGCCCCGCCACCCGAACCCTGCTGCAGGTCACCATGGAGAGCGCCGCCGAGGCGGACGCGCTGTTCGTGACCCTGATGGGCGACCAGGTCGACGAGCGCCGCGAGTTCATCGAGGCGCACGCCCGCGACGCGCAGGGCATCGATGTCTGAGCCTGAGGCACCCGTGGAGGAGCCGTACGGGGGCTCCGAGCCGCGCGAGCTCGCGGACGAGATGCGCACGTCGTACCTCGACTACGCGATGAGCGTGATCGTGGGGCGTGCGCTGCCCGACGTGCGGGACGGCCTCAAGCCCGTGCATCGCCGCGTCCTCTACGCGATGGATGAGCTCGGGCTGCAGCCGGGCCGGCCCCACGTCAAGTGCGCGAAGGTCGTCGGCGAGACGATGGGCACCTACCACCCGCACGGCGACCAGGCGATCTACGACACCCTCGTGCGCATGGCGCAGCCGTTCTCGTCCCGCGCCGTCCTCGTCGACGGGCAGGGCAACTTCGGCAACGTCGACGGCTTCTCCGCGGCGGCCATGCGCTACACCGAGTGCCGGCTGTCGCGCGTCGCCACCCTGATGCTGCGCGACATCGACGCGGACACCGTCGACTTCGGCCCGAACTACGACGGCTCGCGCGAGCAGCCGCTGGTCCTGCCGGCGCGCTTCCCGAACCTGCTCGTCAACGGCTCAGCCGGCATCGCGGTCGGGATGGCCACGAACATCCCGCCGCACAACCTCGGCGAGGCGGTCCGCGCGACGATCGCGATGGTTCGCGACCCCGACATCGGCCTGGACGAGCTGATGGCGCTGATGCCGGGCCCGGACTTCCCGACGGGCGGCGTGATCATGGGCCACGCCGGCGTTCGCGCGGCGTACGCCACGGGCCGCGGCAAGATCCGGCTGCGCGCCCGCACCGACATCGAGGACCTGCCGAACGGCAGGAGCGCGATCGTCGTCACCGAGCTGCCGTTCACCGTCAAGAAGGGCGGCGACGAGGGCGTGATCGCGAAGATCGCGGAACTCGCGGTCGAGAAGGTCGTCCCGGAGGTCTCCGACGTCAAGGACCACTCGTCCGACGAGGGCATGCGGATCGTGATCGAGCTGAAGAAGGACGCCGTCGCCACGGTCGTCCTGAACAAGCTGTACAAGCACACGCAGCTGCAGGTCACGTTCGGCGCCAACATGGTGTCGCTGGTCGAGGGCGTGCCCCGCACGCTCGGCCTGCACGACATGCTGCGCCACTACATCGCGCATCAGCGCGACGTGATCGTGCGGCGGACGAAGTTCCAGCTCGACCGGGCGGAGCGCCGCTGCCACGTGCTCGACGGCTACCTGATCGCGCTGGCGAACCTCGACGCGGTGATCCAGCTGATCCGCAACTCGAAGGACCCGGAGGAGGCCCGCCAGAACCTGCAGACCACGTTCGGGATGTCGGAGGTGCAGGCCCAGGCGATCGTCGACCTGCGGCTCGGCCGCCTGACCGGGCTCGAGCAGGACGCGATCCGCGCCGAACACGCCGAGCTGACCGCGAAGATCGCGGAGCTGCGCGGCATCCTCGCCGACGAGTCGCGCGTCTCCGACGTGATCGTCGAGGAGCTGGAGGCGATCACCGCCGAGTTCGCCGACGATCGCCGGACCGAGATCAGCGCCGTCGAGGGCGAGATCGACATCGAGGAGCTGATCGCGGACGAGGAGATGGTCGTCACGATCACGAACGGCGGCTACGTCAAGCGCCTCCCGGTCGACACCTACCGGGCGCAGCGCCGCGGTGGCGTCGGCGTGCGCGGCATGCAGACGAAGGAGGACGACTGGATCGAGCACCTGTTCACGGCCTCGACCCACGACCTCGTGCTCTTCTTCACCTCGTTCGGCAAGGTCTACCGCGCCAAGGCCTACACGCTGCCGCTCGGCACGCGCGAGGCGCGCGGACGCGCACTCGTCAACGTGCTGCCCCTGCGCGAGGGCGAGCGCGTGATGGCGGCGTTCACCACGCGCGACTACTCCGAGGGCCGCTACCTCGTCTTCGGGACCAAGCGCGGCGTGGTCAAGAAGACCGAGTTCCAGGCCTACAACACGGTGCTGAAGAGCGACGGCATCATCGCCATCAACCTGCGCGAGGGCGACGAGCTCGTCGACGTGCGGTTGACCGACGGCGAGGATCGCATCCTGCTCGTCTCGAAGGGCGGCCAGGCTGCGCTCTTCCCGGAGGCCAAGGTACGGGCGATGGGGCGCTCCGCCGCCGGCGTGACCGGGATGAGGCTCGCGGCCGATGACGAGGTGATCGCACTGCGCGTGCCCCGGCCCGATGACGACGTCCTCGTCATCACCGAGGGCGGCTACGGCAAGCGCACCCCGATCGGCGAGTACCGCGAGACCGGCCGCGGCGCGAAGGGCGTTCGCACCATCGCCGCGAAGGCCGAGGCCGATCGCGGTCCGCTGGTGGCCGCGCACTGCGTGACCGGCGAGGAGGACCTGATCGTCACCACGGCCAGCGGCATCGTGACGCGCATGAGCGTCGGCGAGGTGCGCAGCATGGGCCGCTCCACGTCCGGCGTGCGCGTGCAGCGGATCCGCGGCGAGGAGGATCGCGTCTCGTCGTGCGCGCTCGTGCCCGCCGAGGAGGAGGCGGATGGATCCCCGGAGGGGGAGGTGCCCGCCGATGAGGCGAAGGATGCGGTCGAGGTGCCGGTCGATGCCGATGAGGCGGCGGCAGAGGCGCTGGCCGATGCCGAGCCGGGTGACGATGACCAGGTCGTCACCGACGACGCCTAGGCGTCCGGGTGGCGGCCCGGTACCGTGAGCGCATGACCCGCCTGATCGTCCTCATCCTGCTCCTGCCGCTCTCCCTGGTCGTCGCCGCGTGCGGCGGCACCGAGGAGACCCCGCGAGGCGACGTGCCGATCTACACGGACGCCGGCACGGAGATCCCCGTCACGTCTGGCGGCCGCTTCGCGATCGAGCTCCAGGCCAACCCGTCGACCGGCTACCGCTGGGAGGTCCAGCTGCCGGCGGGCGTGGTGCAGGAGTCGGAGGAGACGGTGGAGCCGATGGGCCAGACCGATGAGGCGGTCGGGGTGCCCGTGATGCAGCGCTGGACGTTCCGCGTCGACGAGGCGCAGGACGGCGTGCTCGTGTTCGCGAACATCCCGCCGGGGTCCGACACCGCCGAGCAGACGCTCGAGTTCGACCTCGTGGCCGGCTAGGCGCCGCTGTCGCCGGCGTCGGCGGGCGGCGTCGGCGTCATCACACGCGGCCGCCGCGCGAGCGCGTCGGCGAGGTCGGCCTCGGCCCTGCCCTCGCGCGCGAGGAAGGCGCCCAGCTCCTGGATGGTGCTCATCAGGGGCGACGGGAAGATCACGGTCGAGTTCTGGTCGACGGAGATCTCCACCAGCGTCTGCAGGTTGCGCAGCTGCAGCGCGAGGGGATGCTCCAGCATGACGTCGGCCGCGGCCGCGAGCTCGCCGGCGGCGAGGCGCTCGCCCTCGGCGGCGATGATCTTGGCGCGCTTCTCGCGCTCGGCCTCGGCCTCGCGGGCCATGGCCCGCTTCATCGAGTCCGGCAGCTGGATGTCCTTCAGCTCGACGAGCGTGATCTCGACGCCCCAGCCATCCGTCTGCTGGTCGAGGATCACCCGGATGTCGCGGTTCAGGCGGTCCGTCTCCGACAGCGTCTGATCCAGCGAGTGCTTGCCGACGACCGCGCGCAGGGTGGTCTGCGCGATCTGCTCGATGGCGGCGTTGTAGTCCTCGATCGCGATGATCGCCTTGATGGCGTCCACGACGCGGTAGTAGGCGACGGCGGAGACGTCGACGGAGACGTTGTCACGGGTGATGATGCCCTGGCCCTGGATCGGTAGGGTCACGATCCGCATCGGCACCTTCACCATCCGGTCGACGATCGGGATGATCACGGTCAGCCCCGGCGGGAACTCCTCGTCGCGGACCCGGCCGAGCCGGAAGCGGACGCCGCGCTCGTACTGGTCGATGACCTTGATGGCGGCGAGGGCGAGGAGCAGCACGACGACGGCGATCGCGGCGACCGTGATGAAGAGGTTCACACTCATGCCTCCCCCTTCGCGGACGCGGTCCGCGTGGCCCAGCGTCAGTCGATGACGCGCTCCACCTCGCCTGCCGCGTAGGCCGTGTCGCCGATGAGCAGCCGCCCCTCGTCATCGACCCCGCCGGCGACGCCGGACACGACGCGATCGCCGAGTCGCAGCTCGAGCGTGCAGCCGCGCAACCGGTCACGGCGATCGAAGCGCGCGCGGAACGGCGCGAAGCCGTCCGCGGCGAAGCCGGCGAGCGCGTCGTCGAGGGCGACGACCAGCCGCTCGAGCAGCGCCACGCGGTCGACCGGGGCGCCGCCCTCGACGAGCAGCGAGGTGGCGGGAAGGCGATCGGTGGGCGGCAGCTGGGTGGCGGTCAGGTTGGCGTTGATCCCGACGCCGATGACCGCGAACGGCGGACCCGCCGGCGGGGTCACGAGTTCGACGAGGATGCCGCCGACCTTGCCGGCGCCGAGCACGAGGTCGTTCGGCCAGCGCAGGCCGACCTCGAGGGGCAGCGCGTCGGCGAGCGCGACGCCGACCACGAGTGGCAGGGGCCCGAGCGCGGCCGGCGCCAGGGTCGGGCGGGCGAGGTAGGAGAACATCACCGCGGTGCCCGGCGGGTCGGACCATGTGCGTCCTCGCCGCCCGCGGCCGGCCGTCTGGTGGTCCGTCACGCAGACCGTGCCGGCGGGGGCGCCGGCGAGGCCCTCCTCGCGCACGACGTCCTGTGTCGACGGGCAGGTGGCACGCGTGATGACGTTGCGGCCCCGGCCGCGTTGCGGGTCCTCCGCGTCCACGCGGCTACGATACCCGCGTGGACCGCGAACCCCGCCGTCGCCCGCCTGGGAGGGCCCGATGACCGCCATGGACCGAGCGGCGATCGAGGCCGTCATCCCGCACCGCGACCCGTTCCTCCTCGTCGACGAGATCGTCGAGCTCGAGCCCGGCGTGCGCGCCCACGGACGCTGGACGATCACCGGCGACGAGTGGTTCCTGCCCGGGCACTTCCCCGGCAATCCGATCGTGCCGGGCGTGATCATGGTCGAGGCGATGGCCCAGACCGCGGCCGTCTGCGCCCTCACGCATCCCGACCACGCGGGCAAGTTCGGGGTCTTCGCGGGGATCGACGGCGTGCGCTTCCGGCGCATCGTGCGGCCCGGCGACGTGCTCGACATGGTGATCACGGTGGATCGGCTGCGCGGTCGCATCGGGCGGGTCAACGGCGAGGCGACGGTCGGCGGCGAGCCCGCCGTCGAGGGCGTGCTCACGTTCGGCCTGCTCGAGGAGCCGCCCGCGTGATCGGCGCCGTCCCGAGCGACATCGCCATCGTCGCGGTCGGCGCGGCGATCCCGGAGCGCGTGCTCACGAACGACGAGATCTCGACCATGGTCGACACCGATGACGCGTGGATCGTGGAGCGCACCGGGATCCGCGAGCGCCGGATCGCCGCCGACGACCAGACGGTCACCTCGCTCGCGATCGACGCGGCGCGCCAGGCGCTGGACCGAGCCGACATCGCGCCCGCGGAGATCGACCTCGTGATCACCTCGACGGCCTCCCCCGAGCGCTCGTTCCCCTCGATCTCGGCGCTCGTCGCGGACGACATCGGCGCGCACGGCGCCGGCGCGCTGGACGTGCTGGTCGCCTGCGCGGGCTTCGCGTACGCCCTCTCCCACGGCATCGCGCAGATCCAGGCGGGCTTCGCGAGCACGGTGCTGGTGATCGGTTCGGAGATCCTCTCCCGGATCACCGACTGGGAGGATCGGGGCACCTGCATCCTGTTCGGCGACGGCGCGGGTGCCGTCATCCTGCGTCGCGGTGCCGCGCCGACGGTCGAGCCGGTCGCGGTCGAGCTCGGCGTCGACGGCTCGAAGGGCTTCGACCTGCATGGGGACCTGACGCCGCGCGACGGCAATCCCCTCGACAAGAACATCCGCATGAACGGCAACGCGGTCTACCGCTTCGCCACCCACGTGATCGTCGACTCCGCCCAGCGCGTGCTCGCGGCGGGCGGGTACGTGCGGGATGACGTCGACCTGCTGGTGCCGCACCAGGCGAACCTGCGGATCATCGAGAGCGGCGTGCAGCGGCTCGGCTTTCCGATGGAGCGCACCGTGATCACGCTCGACCGCTATGGCAACACCTCCTCGGCGTCGATCCCGCTGTGCCTCGACCACGCGTGGACCACGGGGCGCCTGCAGCCCGGCCAGCGGCTGCTCCTGATGGGCCTCGGCGGCGGCCTCGCGTGGGGCACCTGCCTGATCCGCTGGATGGGGGAACCCGCATGACCATCGCCTTCTGCTTTCCGGGCCAGGGCTCCCAGGCCGTCGGGATGGGCGTCGCCTTCGCGGACGCCTCGCCGGCTGCCGCGGCCGTTTTCGCCGAGGCCTCCGATGCCTTCGGCGACGATCTGCTCGGGCTCTGCAGGACCGGACCCCAGGAGGGCCTCGACCGGACCGAGATCACGCAGCCCGCACTCACGGCGGCCTCCTGCGCGTGCCTGGCCGCCGTCCGCGAGGCCGGCCTCGACGCGGAGGTGGCGATCGGGCACTCGGCGGGCGAGTACGCGGCGCTCGTCGCCGCCGGAATCCTGGGCGTCGGCGCCGCCGTGCGCCTGACCCCCCCGCGGGGCGAGGCGACGGCCGCCGCTGCCGCCCGCACGCCGGGCGCGATGGCCGCCGTGATCGGCCTTGAGGACGCCGAGGTGGAGGGGCTCTGCGACGGCATCGACGGGGTCTGGGTCGCGAACTACAACTGCCCGGGCCAGATCGTCGTCTCGGGGGAGGACGCCGCAGTCGACCTGCTCGTCGCGGCCGCCGGCGAGGCCGGCGCGCGGCGGGCGATCAAGCTGGCCGTGTCGGGCGCGTTCCACTCGCCGTTGACGGCGGCCGCGGCCGACGACCTGCGACCCGCGCTCGAGGCCGTGACGTTCGCGCCGCCCGCGATCGGGTTCTTCTCGACCGTCACCTGCCGGCGTGAGGACGAGACCGGCCTGGCGGCGATCCTGATGGACCAGCTCGGCGCTCCCGTCCGCTTCACGCAGGCGATCCGGTCGCTCGCGGCTGACGGCGTCGGCACGTTCGTCGAGGTCGGGCCCGGCAACGTCCTCAGCGGCCTGATCCGCCGGATCGACCGCGACCTGACCGCTCTCTCGATCAGCGACCCGGAAGGGCTCGCGAAGGCACAGGAGGTGCTGGGCAATGGCTGACCGACCGCTCGAGGGCCGCGTCACGCTGGTCACGGGGGGATCGCGTGGCATCGGCGCCGCGATCGCACGTGACCTGGCGGCGCACGGCGCCAAGGTCGCCGTCAACTACGCGGCCAATCGCGACGCGGCCGACGCCGTCGTCGCCGAGATCGGCGCCGCGGGCGGCACCGCCGTCGCGATCGGCGGCGACGTGGCCGATCCGGAGCAGGCCGCCGCGATGGTCGACCAGGCGGAGGAGGCGCTCGGCGACGACCTCTGGAACCTCGTCGCGAACGCCGGCATCACCCGCGACAACCTGATCTCGCGGATCACCCCGGAGGACTGGCAGCGCGTGATCGACGTCAACCTCGGTGGCACCTTCCACGTCTGCCGGGCCGCGTCGCGCAAGCTGCTGCGCAAGAAGCGCGGCGCGATCGTGACGATGTCGAGCGTGGTCGGCCTGCACGGCAACTTCGGGCAGACGAACTACGCGGCCTCGAAGGGCGGCGTGATCAGCCTGACCAAGGCCCTGGCGAAGGAGGTCGGATCGCGCGGCATCCGCGTCAACTGCGTCGCCCCGGGCTACATCTCGACGGAGCTGACCGACGTGCTCCCGGACGAGATCCGCGACGCGCTGCTCGCGCAGACCCCGCTCGGTCGCCTCGGCGAGCCGGAGGACATCGCCGGCACCGTGCGCTTCCTGCTCTCCGATGAGGCCGCGTTCGTCACCGGCGCCGTGCTGTCGGTCGACGGCGGCCTGGGGATGTAGCCGTGCGTCGCGTCGTCGTCACCGGGATGGGGACCGTGAACCCCATCGCCAACAGCATCCCGGAGTTGGACGTCGCATTGCGCGAGGGCCGCTCCGGCGGTGCGCTGATCACGTCGTTCGACATCGCGGAGAGCCCGGTCAAGATCGGCTGCGAGGTGAAGGGCTTCGACCCCGAGGCCGTGATGGACCGCAAGGCGGCGCGGCGCACCAGTCGCTTCATCCACCTTGCGGTGGGGGCGGCCCGCGAGGCGGTCGAGTCGTCCGGCCTCGACATCCCGCCGGAGGGCGAGCGCGTGGGCGCCTCCATCGCGAGCGGCATCGGCGGCATGGACATGCAGCTCCTCGCCCATGCGCACTACCTGGAGAAGGGCATCGAGCGCTTCTCGCCGTTCTGGACGCCGGGGATCATCCCCAACATGGGCGCGGGCTACGTGTCGATGGAGTTCGGGACGCGGGGACCGCTCGCCTCGTCGAGCACGGCCTGTGCGGCGTCGTCGATGGCGATCGGCGACGCGGTCATGTACATCCGGGCCGGCATGGCCGATGCGATGCTCGCGGGCGGGGCCGAGTGCGGCGTCGTGCCGGTCGGCATCGGCGGCTTCCACGGGATCCGCGCGTGCTCGACCCGCAACGACGACCCGGCGGGCGCGAGCCGGCCCTTCGACGCGACCCGCGACGGCATCGTGCTCGGCGAGGCCGGCACGGTGCTCGTCCTGGAGGAGCTCGGGCATGCGCAGCGGCGCGGTGCGGAGATCCTCGCCGAGGTGACGGGCTACGGACTGTCGTCGGATGCGCGCCACGTCACCGAGCCGGATCCGACCGGCGAGAACCCGGCCCGCGCGATCACGAACGCGCTCGCGGACGCGGGCCGCAGCGCCGACGAGGTCGAGTACGTCAACGCCCACGGCACGTCGACTCCGGTCGGCGACGCCGCGGAGACGCGGGTGCTGAAGCGCGTCTTCGGGGAGCGCGCCCCACGGGTGCCGATCTCGTCGACGAAGTCGATGACGGGACACCTGCTGGGCGCCACCGGGGCGACGGAGGCGGCGATCTGCGTCCTCGCGATCCGCAACGGGTACGTGCCACCGACGATCAACCTGCACCATCCGGACCCCGAGTGCGATCTCGACTACGTCCCGAACGCCCTGCGCGAGCAGTCCGTCGGCGTCGCGATCTCGAACGGCTTCGGATTCGGCGGGCACAATGCGTGCCTGGTGATCGAGCGGTACGAGGAGAAGCGCGCCTGATGGCCCCCGTCGAGGTCGACGTCGAACGGCCGGCTGGCGGCGACGATCCGGGGCGCCGGCATCCGAACACGTGCCCGTCCTGCCGCTCGCACTACCGCGACGACGAGCTCCGCCACGCGCTCCGGGTCTGCGCGCAATGCGGTCACCACTTCGCGGTCGGGGCGCTGGAGCGGATCGACCAGATCACCGACCCGGGCAGCTTCGTGGAGATCGGCGATGAGCTGCGCGCTGCCGACCCGCTGGCCTTCGTCGACCTGCGTCCCTACACCGACCGGCTGCTCGACGCCGAGCTCGCCACCGGCCTCGGTGACGCGCTCGTCGCGGGCACGGGGCTGATCGTCGGCCGGCCGGCGGCGCTGGCCGTGATGGACTTCGCCTTCATGGGCGGATCGATGGGCAGCGTGATGGGCGAGCGGTTCTGCCTCGCCGCCGACGCGGCCCTGGAGCGGGGGATCCCGCTGATCAGCGTCACCGCGTCCGGTGGGGCCCGCATGCAGGAGAACATCCTCGCGCTGATGCAGATGGCGAAGACCGTCGGCGCGGTCGACCAGCTGCGCGAGGTCGGGGTCCCCTACATCTCGGTGCTCGCGCATCCGACCACCGGCGGCGTGATCGCCTCCTTCGCCTCCCTCGGGGACATCGTGATCGCCGAGCCGAACGCGCTCCTGTCGTTCGCCGGCCCGCGGGTCGTCGAGCAGACGACGGGGGAGAAGACCGCTCCCGACTTCGGGCGCGCGGAGTCGAACCTGCGCCTCGGCCAGCTCGACGCCGTCGTGCCGCGGCGCGAGCTGCGGGGCGAACTGGGTCGGCTGCTGCTCCTGTTCTCGCCGACGGAGGACGAGCCCACCGGTGAGCAGGGCCCTCGGCCCCTGCCCGAGGACGTCACCCTCGCGGGCGCGGGACCGGTCGATCGCGTGCTCGGCCGCATCGGACTGGGGCGTCGTCGTGGTTAGGGTCACCGACGAGGTACGACGCCTGCGCAAGCGCTTCGAGGCGCGGGCCGAGGAGTCGCAGGTCTGGGATGCGGTGCAGCTGGCGCGGCACGCCGAGCGGCCGTACACGCTCGACTACGCCGAGCGCCTGTTCACGGACGCGTTCGAGCTGCGTGGCGACCGGGCCTTCTCCGACGACGAGGCGCTGATCACGTTGCTGGCCCGCTACCACGGCCAGACGGTCGTCGCGATCGGCCACCAGAAGGGCCGCGACCTGGCGGAGCGGACGCGGCGAATGTTCGGGATGCCGCATCCGGAGGGGTACCGCAAGGCGATCCGCGCCGTCGAGCTCGCTGATCGCTTCGGCTATCCCGTCCTGACCTTCGTCGACACGCCCGGTGCGTATCCGGGCGTGAACGCGGAGGAGCGCGGCCAGGCCGGCATGATCGCCCGCTCGATCCTCGCGTTCTGCCAGGCGTCGGTGCCGATCGTGAGCACCGTGATCGGCGAGGGCGGCTCGGGTGGCGCGCTCGCCATCGCGGTCGGCGACCGCGTGCTGATGCAGGAGAACGCGATCTACAGCGTGATCTCCCCCGAGGGCTGCGCGGCGATCCTCTGGAAGGACGCAGGCCAGGCGCGCAAGGCCGCGTACGCCTTCCGGCCGACGGCGGGCGCCTGCCTCGACCTCGGCGTCGTCGATGCGATCGTGGATGAGCCCCGGGGCGGCGCGCACGAGGACGCCGATGAGGCGGCGCGCCTGCTCGATCAGGCGATCCGCGGCGCGCTCGCCGAGGCTGAGGCGATCTCGCCTGCGGCCCGCCGTGCCGCGCGCCGGGCGAAGTTCCGGCAGATGGGCGTGTGGGGCGTCGCCGATGAGGCCGGCGGCACGGTCGCCTGAGTCACGGCACGAGCGGAAACGGGCGTCGCGCCAGGCCGATCGCGGCCTGCGCCGATACCCACACCGGGGTGATCGGGACGCCGCGCTGGTACGCGATCGAGCCGTCTGACCGGGCCAGGCGCCGCAGGTGCGCCTCGGCCGCGGCGTCGCGGCGACCGGCCGCGGCGAGGCCCTGGATCACCCAGGCCGTCGACTGGGCGTCGGACCGCGCACCTCGGGTCAGGGCATAGCCGCCATCCGCGGTGCGGAAGCGCCTGAGCGCGCGCAGCGCGCGTCGAATGCGGGGGTCGGAGCGCGGTACCCCGGCGGCGACGGCCGCTGCGATGCCGGATGCGGTGAGGTTCGAATCGCCGTCTCCGCCGGGCGCGACCGGCCAGCTGCCGTCCGGGTTCTGGTCGCGCAGGAGCGTGGCCCGCGCGGCCGCGGGTACGCGGCGCCCGAGCGCCCGCAGCGCGAGGATCCCGAACTGGTTCGAGGCCACTGTGGGACCGATCCGTCCGCCGCGAAGCTGACGTGTCAGCAGCGTGGTCAGGTTGCGGCCGCCGGCCCGTCGGGGATCGCGTCCCGCGGCGACCAGGGCGAGGATCGCGATCTGGACGTCGGTCGCCGAGCGCAGCTCGCCCGAGCGGCTGGCGATGCAGCCCGCCGCGGCGGAGGCGGAGCGGCCGGCGGCGACCAGGCCGAGGGCGGCCCAGGCGGTCAGGTTCGCCGACGGCGCGCCGCCGGGTTCAGCGGCGCAGCCGCGGGCATCGAGGCTGTTCGTCAGATAGGTCCCGACCCGGACCAACTCGGGGCTGCGTGCGCCTCCCGCGGCCGGTGCGAGCAGGAGCAGCGCGAGCGCGAGCAGCACCGCGCGCGTCACGGTCCCGCCTCCCCCGCGGTCGGCGGCGTGGTCCAGCGTCCGCGGACGCGGACGGCGCTGCGATCGACGAGAGCGATCAGCGAGGGACCGGTGAGGCCGAGGATGGTGGCCGTCGCGACTGCGTGGGCGATGTCGAAGGGAACCGCGCGCACGTGGATCGCCGCGAATGCGGTCAGGGACAGGGACGGCCCGAACGCGGCCAGTTGCCAGACGTCCATCAGGGCGCCGAACGCCGCGGAGACGACGACGCCGAGACCGACGAGCGCCCAGCGCGAACGCCGCAGCGTCGGGGCGAGCAGGCCGCCCGCGAGTCCGGCGGCCCCCCACAGCAGCATCTGCCACGGCGTCCACGGGCCCTGGCCGAGGAAGGCGTTCGACACGAGGGCGCTACCGGCGCCGACGGCGACGCCGGCACGGGGTCCGAGCGCGACGCCCGCGATGATGGCGATCGCGGTGATGGGCTGGGCGCCGGGCACGGCGACGAAGAGGACGCGTCCGGCGCTGGCCGCGGCTATCAGCACGGCGACCAGCCCGATCTCTCGCGAGCCGGACCGGCCGCGCTCGTAGAGGGCGAGCCCGGCGACCAGGAGGACGAGCCCGCCGAGGGCGACCAGCGCTCCCGCGCTCATCGTGCCGCCTCGCGTACCGCCTCGGGAATGGGCTCGCCGGTCACCAGTCGCCCATCGCCGACGATCCAGAGCGCGTGCGCGGTGGCGCGCACGAAGGCCCGGTCGTGCGTGGCGGTGATCACCGAGAGGCCTCGGGCGTGACGCTCGCCGAGGATTCGCACGAGAGTCGCCCGGTGCGCGGCGTCCATGCCTCGGGTCGGCTCGTCGAGGAGCAGAATCGTGGGATCGACGGCGAGGGCCGCGGCGATCGCGACGCGCTCGCGCTCGCCGACGGAGAGATCGCGCGGATGCCGCTCGAGCAGTTCCGACAGGCCGAGGTCGGCGATCGCGCGGTCGGCCGGGCCCGGGGGCATGCCGAGCGCGTCCGCGCCGCGGCGTATCTCCGCCTCCGCCGTCGCCTCGAGCAGCGTGCGCCCGGGATCCTGCGGCACGAGGCGGATCTCCGGCACTCGCTCGGCGGCGGGAACGCCTGTGAGATCGCGGCGCGCGGTCCGGATCGCGCCCGCGAGCGGGGCGTCGAGGCCCGCGATCGCGCGCATGAGCGTCGACTTGCCGGCGCCGTTCGGTCCGGTCTGGGCGATCGACGCCCCCGTGGGGCGCGAGGCGCTGGCGCCGCGCAGGACGCGCCGCCCGCCGCGGTCGAGCTCGACCCCCTCGAGGACGAGCGCCGGCTCGGCCGCGCGCCCGGGGGCGGGCGCCGACCGCGGGTAGGACGGTGCGGCGGGTGCAGCGCCGATGCGACCGGCGACGATCCCCAGCACCTCGTCTGCCAGGTGCCCGACGCGGTCGGTGCGGTGTTCGGAGATCACGATCGCCAGGCCGCGGTCCGCGAAGCGGCGCAGGTGGCCGACGAGCTCGCAGGCGGCGTCGTCGTCGAGCTGGGCGGTGGGCTCGTCGAGCAGGAGCAGGGCGGGCTCGGGGGCCAGCACGGCGGCGAGGGCGACGCGCTGGCGCTCGCCGCTCGAAAGGGCATCGAGGCGCCGGCCGACCAGGTGCTCGCAGCCGACGGCGGCGAGCGCTGCGCGCGCCGCCGGCAGGATCCGCTCCTGCGCCCAGCCCCGGCACTGCAGTCCGTAGGCGACGTCCCGGAGCGTCTCGCCCATGACACCCTGGGCCTCGGGCTCCTGGAACAGGAAGCCGATCCGCTGCGCGAGGGCGCTCGGCTGGGCGGTGCGCAGGTCCAGTCCGGCGACGCTGCCGACGCCCCATGCCTCGCCGCCGTGGAAGGCCGGCGCGAGACCGGCGAGGACGCGAAGCAGGGTGGTCTTGCCGCCGCCGGATGGTCCTTCGAGGATCACGATCCGGCCCGGATCGACGACGAGGTCGATGTCTCGCAGGCTCGGCGTGTCGGCACCGGGGTAGCGGTAGCCCACGCCTGCCAGCGCGATCGCGCTCATCGCGGGCCTCGCAGCATCCGTGCCGAGGCTGCGCCGGCGCCGATCACGGCCGCGGCTCCAGCGAGCGCGGGGAGCGTGGCGATGGGATCGGCCTGCGGGTAGATCGCGTAGGGGAGCGTCCCGACGGCGAGCGCGATGGCGAGAAGGATCAGCCCGACGCCGACGAGCAGGGCGACCCGGACGGCGCGCGGTGCCGGATCCTCCGGCAGCTCGGTGAACGCGCCACCACCGTAGCCGCGAGCCGCCATCGCCTCGGCGATGCCGACACCGCGGTCGAGGCTCGACGCGACGAGGGGCTCGACGAGGGCGGCCGCCTGCCGGGCCCGCGCGCGCCGTCCCGACTCCGCCCCGGTGCCGCGCAGGACGAGGGCCTCGCGAAGATCGGCTGCGTCGCGACGCAGCGCGGGTACGAGGCGGGCGGAGAGTGCCACCGTCAGGGCCGAACGCGGCGCGATCCGCGCGACCAGCCCCTGCAGCCGGTCCGGATCGGCGAGGGCCAGGAACGCGGACGTCGCGATGATCGCCGTCGCGAGGCGCATGCCGCTGACGGCGCCCCACAGGAGCTCCTCCGCGGTGACCTCGAAGTCGACCAGCGAGAAGCCGGGACCCGACAGCAGCACGCGGTCGCCGGCGACGGCGAGGAACGGATTGAGCACCAGCAGCAGGAGGCCGGAGGTCGCCGCGAGACGCAGCATCAGACCATGGTCCACCGGTGCCGATCGGTAGAGCAGCACCGATGCGACGAGGGCAGCCGCCACCAGGGCCGGCTGGTCCGTGGCCAGCGATACGCCGATCAGCCCGGCGCAGACCACGAGGGGCGCACGCGGATCGTTCACAGGGTCAGTCCCTGCCCGCCGCTGCAGGCGATCAGGCCCTCCTCGTCCAGGCAGATCGCGAAGTGCCGCGGCGGTAGCCGCGGGTTCGCGGCGAGCGCGGCCGCCGCCGCGGCCGCATCGGCCTCGCTCCGGCCCGCGATCACCACCACGGGCGCGCCGCTCGCCGTGAAGTCCTCAGTCGTGGCCACCACCACGGCACGCGCCTTCGGAACGGGAACGGCGGCTCCGGCGGCGGCATCCCAGACGACGATCCGATCATCGTCGAACCAGGCGGTCAGGCCGGCGCGCTGCGGGTCCCGCAGCGCGGCACGCCACGTCGGATCGCGCTCGGCCAGCGAGGAGCTCGCTCCGCTGATCGCCCTCGGGCCGCTCGTCGCAGCGGGGGTCACGGCCTCCACGCCGGCTGCCGCGAGGGCGGTGGCGGCGGCGGGATCGGCGGTCACGTCCGCCACCTTCGCGCGCAGGCCCCGAGACAGGGGCGCCGGCCACTGCCCGATGATCGCCGGCACGTGGATGCGACCGGCCCAGCGGTGGAGATCCCACCAGACCGCATGCTCCGGGCCGACCTCGACCTCGGACGCGCCCACGTCCGCCTCGATCCCGTTGACCCAGAACAGCCACTCGCGGTCGCCGTCGCCGGCCTCGCCGTCGATCGCGCTGACGTAGCGACCGCCGTAGGTGGTCTCAACGGGGACGACGGCCTCGGTGACGGACAGGACGGAGCCGGCGGGACCGCGACCCTCCGCGACCTTCGTGCGGCCCCAGTCGGCGGTGACGATCACGAAGGTCCCGGAGTCGACCGGCGCAGCGGCCGACTCCGGGGTTCCCTCTGTCTTCGACGTCCCGCATGCGGCCAGCACGAGGACGGCGACGAGCGCGCATGCGAGACGCGGGTTCATGGCCTCAGGACGCTCGGGCTACGAGCCCATCGGCGCGAGGACGGCCTGGGAGTCGATCGCGCCCTTCATGGTCGCGACCGCCACGTCCCAGTCGCTGCCCGGATCGAGGTCGACGCTGAGAACGCCCTTCGCGTCGGTCACGCCGAGCGACACCCCGTCGGCGATCACGGACGCGCCCTTCGCCGCCTTCCAGCCCTTGCCGGAGGAGGTGCGCACCGTGAACACCGTGGTCCCGGAGGCGGTTACGCGATGGCGCAGATCGAGTACCGACGGGCCCCTTCTCGCGTAATTGCCGTCGAGGACCCAGAGCGCCCGATCCGACCGCTTCAGGACGAGCGAGCCGGCACCGACCGAGGCGGCCCTGCCGTTGACCCAGAGCATCCACGCGCCTCTGGCGCCGACGCGGATGGTGCCGATCGACTTCACGTACGGGCCCAGTCCGGCGAATTCGCTGACGACCAGAGGCGTGCCGGCGAAGGAGGTCGCCGCGACCAGCTGGCCGAGGGCGGTCTTGCGCGGCAGCATCATCGCGGTGCGGGAGTCGTTCACGTACGACCTGGCGCTGCCGGACACCCATTCGCGGTTGCCGAGCAGGCCACCCTGCTCGGTGGTGACGCGGATCGTCGCGGCCTGCGCGACGGCGGGGATGACCATGGTCGCGAGGGCGACGATGGTCACGAGGATCGTCCTCGTGGACATCTGGAACTCCTTCTCTCGAGGTCCCCGGGCCGTCTGGTCCGAGGGGAGGTGGGTGTTCTGACTCGGCGCGCGCTTCCTCGGCTTCCCGAGGCCCCCGGACCCTGCCTTCCCAGCTCCGAGGAGCCAGTGACCGGTGCGCTGCACCGCGAACGGGGGACGTGCCTTACAGCGGCGGGACCGTGCCGGACTCGCACCGGACTTCCCCTGCCTCCGAACGCGACGGTAGCACACGCGCCGAGGCCTCCGCCATACTCGCGGAATGCCCGAGCGCCTTCCCCGGCCCCGCATCGAGGGGCAGCACCTCGCCGTCTCGTGCGGCCACCCGCTCGCCGTCCAGGCCGGACTGCGCGTGGGTGCTGCCGGGGGCAACGCGATCGACGCGGCGGCGGCCGCGGCAGCCGCGCTGACGGTGATCCTCCCGGACGCCTGCGGGCTCGGAGGCGACCTGCTCTGCATCGTGCGCCGGGCCGACGGCACCGTCACGGCGATCAACGGCGTCGGTCGCTCGCCCGCCGCCAGCCGGCACCCGCTGCCGGAGGATGGGGCACAGGTGGCGGCGGTGCCGGGCTTCGTCGCCGGCGTCTGCGACCTGATCGACGCTGGCGGTCGGCTGTCACGGGCCGAGGTGCTCGCGCCGGCCCTCGAGCTGGCGGAGCACGGCGTCGCCGTGACCCGGGACACCGCGGAGGCGCTGGTCGCCAGTGCGGACCGCCTGACGCGAGGCGGAGCCGACGACTCGCCATGGGTCGCAGCCCGCCCGCGGGGCGCCGGGGCGATCGTGCGCCTGCCGCAGACCGCCGCGACGTTGCGGGCCGTCATCGACGGAGGAGCCGAGGCGTTCTACTCGGGCCCGATCGCCGAGGCGATCGTGGCCGCGGTGGCGCGGGAGGGCGGGGTCATGGCGCTCGCCGACCTCGCCGGCCACGAGAGCGTCATCCGCGACCCCGTCGCCGTCGACTACCGCGGTACGACGGTCCTCGCACAGCCGCCGTCGTCACAGGCGATGCTGCTCACGATGGCGCTGCGTCGGCTTGCGGTCGAGCCGCGGTCCGATGCCTCGGCGGCGGCCCAGCACCGAGCCATCGAGGCCATCGCGGGCGCGTTCGCCTATCGCGATCGGATCACCGAGGATGGCGCCGACCGCGGACTGATGGATCTCGCCGACACGATCGCGATCGGGCCGCGGGCGAGTCGCGCTGATCACGCCCAGGGCTACAACCACACGACGTCGGTGACGGCGGCGGACCGCGAGGGCAACGTCGTGTCGATGCTGATCAGCGTCTTCGACAGCTTCGGCTGCGCGACGTGGGTCCCGGAGGGCGGCTTCTTCCTCAACGACCGGCTGCTCTCGTTCTCGCGCGACCCCGCCTCCCCGAACGCGGCCGCCGGAGGCAAGCGCCCCGTGCACACGCTGTCGCCGGCGATGCTCGTCGCGGGCGATCGCATCGTGGGCATCTCGACGCCGAGCGCGGACGGGCAGGTGCAGGCGCTCCTGCAGGTCGTGCTCGCGCACCTCGACGAGGGGCTGGATCTCGGTGACGCCTGCGACCGGCCACGCTGGCGCGTGGTGGGCGATCGACTGCACGTCGAGCAGGATGCCGAGCGGGAGCTCACGGATGCCCTCGCCGCCCTCGGCCACGCGGTCGTAGCGGCGGAGGTCGGGGATAGCCTCTTCGGCAGCGTCTGCGCGGCGGAGGCGGACCTCGGCTCCGGCCTCGTGTCCTGCTGGGCGGATCCGCGCCGCGAGTCGTGGGCGGGGGCCTGGTAGCCCCGCGCGGACGACGGTCGCGCGGCCTCGCCTAGGAGGCGAGCTCGTCGAGCAGGGTGATCGCGCCCGCCTTGTCCAGCGGCTCGTTCAGCCAGGGGCACGAGAAGCTGTGGATGCAGCCGGGACAGCCGTCGTCGCAGGGGCAGTCGGCGGCGATCGACCGGGCCGTCGCGGCGATCTCGGCGAGGTCGCCGAAGGCGGCGCGGACGATCCCGGCGCCACCGGGGCGCGACTCGTGCAGCACGATCACGGGCGTTCCGGTGTCGGGGTGCTCATCGGCGGAGAGGCCGAGCAGGTCGCCGGTGTCGCACGGGACGCGCAGCGGCAGCGCTGCGGAGAGCAGGTGCTCGGCCGCGTGCAGCGCACCCAATCCGGGTTCCTCGTCCGACGGGGGACGTTGCAGCCAGAGCGCCGCCGTCCGGTACTCGCGCGCCGGCAGGTCGAGCGCGTGCTGGTCGATGACCGACAGGTCGTCGACGCGCCGACGCTGGTAGCCGATCACCTGCGATCGCACGTCGGCCGTGCCGAGGCAGGCCCGCCACGAGCCGAGCCAACCCTCCTGATCCGAGGTCCCGAGGGCGACGCTGCTGTGCGCGCGGGGTACGGTGAACCAGTCGCCGGAGAACGGCTCGACGACGGCCTCGCCGCGTGCGAGGTCGAGCTCGCGCACCACGTAGCGCTCGCCCTGGCTGAGGTGCACGGCGCCGGGGTGGACGGCGAGGGGCGCCCGCTCGTGCTCCACGTCGCCGAGCACGGTGCCCGTCGTGGCGTCGACGATCGCGACGACGCGGGCGTCGGCGCTGCGCAGGGAGACGCGCGACGCGGGATCGTCGGGACCCGCCCAGATCAGGCCGGCGCGCGTCACGGCGAAGTCCTCGGGAGCCAGTTCGAGCACCGCCTCGGCGTCGTCGACGATGCTGACGCCGAGGATGCCGGCGTCGCGCTCCGACACGGCGGCCTCGGCGGCGGCGCAGGCGAGGTGGGCGAGACGGATGTCCGGGTTCGACGGGTCGAGCGCGACGCGCTCGACCGGGCGCTCCAGCAGGGCCGTCGGGTGGCGCGCGAACCACTGGTCGAGCGCGTCCTCGCCGAGCACGAGGACCCCGAGCCCGCGGCTGCGCCGGCCGGCTCGTCCCCACTGCTGGCGCAGGGCCGCGACCGAGCCGGGGAAGCCGACGATCACGGCGCAGTCGAGCTCGCCGATGTCGATGCCGAGCTCGAGGGCGCTCGTCGCGATCACGGCCCGCAGGTCACCGCTGGCGAGGCGCGCCTCGATCGCGCGGCGGGCCTCAGGGGGATAGCCCGCGCGGTACGGCTCGATCCGATCGGAGAGGGCGGGCGCCCGCCGACCCAGCTCATCGCGGACCCCGCGCAGGATCAGCTCGACCAGCTGTCGTCCCGGGGCGAAGCAGATCACCCGCTGCCCGTCGACCACGAGCTGGCTGACCAGGCCGACGGCCTCGTGGATCCTCGACGCGCGCCGGCCGCTGGCGGGGTCGAGCAGGGCGGGGTTCCAGAGGGCGATGTCGCGGCCCGGGGACGACGCCTCGTCCGCATCGACGACCTGCACGTCGCACCCGCTCAGCAGGCTGAACGCCTCGGCCGGGTTGGCGACCGTGGCCGAGGCGAGCAGGAGCTGCGGCGAGGCGCCGTAGATCGCGGCGAGGCGGCGCAGGCGTCGCAGCACGTGCGCCACGTGGGATCCGAACACGCCGCGGTAGACGTGTGCCTCGTCGACGATGATCGCGGCGAGCCCGGCCAGCCATTCGTCCCAGCGCTGGTGGTGCGGGCAGATGCCGAGGTGGACCATGTCGGGGTTCGACAGGACGAAGTTGGCCTCAGCGCGAGCCCGTCGCCGCGTACCGGCATCCTGGTCGCCGTCGACCAGCGCGACCCGCAGGTCGCGGCCGAGGCCGAGAGCGGCCAGACGCCGAGCCTGATCCTGCGCGAGGGCCTTCGTCGGCGACAGGTAGAGCGCGCGGGTGTGCGGCTCGCGCAGGAGCAGATCGAGGACGGGAATCGCGTAGGCCAGCGTCTTGCCGCTGGCGGTGCCCGACGCGATCCCGACGTGGTCGCCGCGCCGGGCCCGATCGATCGCCTCGGCCTGATGCGACCAGAGCCGCTCCACGCCGCTCCGGGCGAGGGCGGCGACGAGACGCGGGTCGAGGCCGGATGGCAGCGGCAGGGATCGGCCGGGGCGGGCTGGTTCGTCGATACGGTGGACGAGGCGGCCGTCGTCGGGTCCGGCGCCGATCGCCAGGGCCGTGTCCCACGGACGCCGGTCGGTCACGGCTCGGTGGGGCGCTGCGCCGCCGGAAAGGACCCGAGCACGACGAGCAGCGCCGAGCGGCCGCGCACGTCGTCGAGCGCGCGAGTGACCTGCGGGTCGTCCCGGTGACCCTCGATGTCGATCAGGAACTGGTACCGCCACGGCTCGCCCGGGATCGGACGCGAGTGCAGGGAGACCATGTTGACCCCGTGGTAGCGGAACGGTTCAATCGCGTCGTGCAGCGCACCCGGCTGGTGCCCGGTCACGAGGCGCAGCGCCGTCTTCCACGACACCCCGGTGGCGATCGGGAGCCCCTCGCGGGCGATCGCCACGAACCGGGTCATGTTGTCCGGATGGTCGGAGATGTCGCTCTCGAGGATCTCGAGGCCGAAGCGTCGAGCGGCGGCCGGCGATGCGATGGCGGCCCATGCGGGATCGTTCTGCTCGGCCACGATCCGCGCCGCATCGGCCGTGGTCGGCGCCCCGATCTCCTCGTACGACCCGTTCAGGAAGGTCCGGCACTGGGCGAGGGCGACGGGATGCGAGTGGATGCGCTGTACGCCGGCCGTCGTCGCCCCCGGCACGCCGCACAGGCAGTGCGGGATGTGGATGACGGTCTCGGCGACGATCGGCAGCGCGCCGTCGGCGATCAGGTCGCAGGTGTCGGCGACGATCCCGGCGAGGGTGTTCTCGATCGGGAGGACGCCGACGTCGACCGTTCCGGCGGCGACGGCGTCACGCACGTCGGCGAAGCTGCCGGTCGACACCGCGTCGACGTCGGGGTACAGCCGCTCCGCGGCTTCGGAGGTGTACGACCCGGCGCTGCCGGGGTAGGCGACGGTGCGTGGTGCGGTGATGTTCGTCATGGCGTCCTGCGGGCCGCGGCAGGGTACCATCGGCCTTGGGCAGTGGACGACGGGACAGACTGATGGAGGTTGGCGGCGGATGGGGCGAGGGCACGGCGCATCCCGATGAGGATGCGCTGATCGCGCATCTCGCGACCCTCGTCGACGGCGCGGCCCCCGGGGTGCTGCGCGGGATCGGGGACGATGCCGCCCTGATCGCCCCCGACCTCGTCTGGACCGTCGACACGCAGGTCGAGGGCTCGCATTTCACCCGCGACTGGTCATCGCCCGCGGATGTGGGCTGGAAGGCGCTGGCGGTCAACCTCTCGGATCTCGCGGCGATGGGCGCGGAGCCCGTCGCGGCGCTGGTGTCGGCGATCGTCCCGGCGGGGGGCGCTGCCGACCTCGAGCCGATCTACGCGGGCCTCGGCGCATGCTCCCGCACGTACGGATGCGCCGTCGTGGGCGGCGACGTCGCCTCCGGGCCCGCGTTGGCTCTCTCCGTCGGCGTCCTTGGCCGCGCGAGGGTGCCGCCGCCGGGTCGCGACGGCGCCCGCCGCGGGGATGTGATCGCGGTGACGGGATCACTCGGCGAGTCCGCTGCGGGTCTCGCCGCCGTACGCGAGCCGTCGCTTGCGGACATCGACGGCGTCGCGGCCTGCGTGGAGCGCCTGCGCCGACCCCACCCGCGGCTCGCCGAGGGCGCCGTGCTCGCCCGGTTCGCGCACGCGATGATGGACGTGTCCGACGGCCTCGCCCGCGACCTGCCGCGGATCGCGCGTCGCAGCGGCGTGGCCATCGAGGCCGATCTCGATGCCCTCCCCGTTCATCCGGCGGGGCGTGCCGGCGCCGGGCGGCTGGAGGCCGCGCCGGGCGCCTTCGCCGCCGTGGGCGGCGAGGACTACGAGCTGCTCGTCGCGATCGATCCGGCGGACGCCGATCGCTGCGGCGTGCCGCTGACGGTGATCGGCGAGGTCGCCGCCGGTGCACCCGGCCTCAGGTGGCGTGGTGCCGGGTCGGCGGGCGGCCTGTCCGGCTGGGACCACCTCGCCCGCTGAGGCTCAGTCCCTGAACTCGACGACCATGCCGACGTCGACGCGCTCGTAGAGGTCCTCGACGTCGGAGATCAGCATCCGGACGCAGCCGTGCGAGGCCTGCGAGCCGATCGACCACGATTGCGGCGTGCCGTGGATCCCGATCAGCGGGGCGGATGTGCCGATCCAGCGGGTGCCGAGCGGGTTGCTCTCGCCGGGCGGGACGGGCTCGAGGCCTGCAGCCCAGGGCGAGTTCGGCGGAGTCCAGGTCGGGTTCTCGAGCATCTCCGTGATCACGTACGAGCCGGTCGGCGTCGGGTACGCGGGCATGCCGTGCGCGATCGGATACTGCTTCGCCAGCTTCCCATCGAGCCACAGGTTGAGCACGAACCTGCTCTTGACCACGATGATCCGTCCGATGGTGCGGTTCAGGAGCGCGGGCCGAGCGATGCCGTCCTCCGGCAAACCGGCCTTGCGCTGGTAGGCGCGAACGGCGGCCTCGACGCGCTGGTCGTACCGCCAGCTCGGCTTCCCCTTCCAGACCTGCTCGACCTTGAGGCGACGGGTCAGCCGCGCGACGTCATCGCCGCGCGCGCCGGGCGCGAGGGTGAGGTCGTTGGTCAGGCGCTCGGTGGAGTCGACCCCGAAGGCCCGGGTGCGCGTCGTCGTCCGGCCCATCGCGTCGGTGACCTCGAGGCTGATCTCGTTGGTGCCCTGCGGCAGACGGCTGGTCTCGATCACGAAGCCGATCGACATCGGGGTGGTCTTCGCCTCCTGCCCGTTGACCCGGGCGATGATCCGCGTCGGGCTCGCGTCGTCGACGAAGGCGTAGATGGTCGGACGGTCCGTGTCGGACCACTCCTGGATGCCGCCGAGGCGGATTCGCGGCCGTTCGCGGTCGACGCGCGCGCTGTGGATGGCCGTCGTCACGTTGCCGGCGCCGTCGACGGCGCGCACGGTGAGCCTCGTCACGCCCTCGTCCAGTCCGGGCACGATCGCGAAGCGGCCGTCGCCATCGGCGGTCGCGGAGGAGGTTCCGCCGCTCCATTCGACGCGGACCTCCGCACCGGCCTCGGTGACACCTCCGACCTGCGCCTCGGTCGTCCAGCCAGCGGCCGGCGCGAGGCGCAGGGGCGGTGCCGTGCGGTCGGTGGTGAACTGCCAGCGGTGCGTGCTCGGCTGGTCCAGCAGGTCATCGGCCTCGATGTCGATCTCGACCGCGTGCTCGCCGTCGCGGAGGTCGCCGACGGGCAGCTCGAAGCCGTTCGCCGTGCGCGTCGCGGTGGCGCTGACGTCCCGGCCGTCGATCGAGATCGTGAAACTGCGGACCTTCTCGGGGGAGCGCAGCACGACCCGGATCGGGGTTTCGCCGTTGACGGTGCTGCCCGCTCCGGGCGAGACGGATTCGACGACCGGTCTGGTCGCGTACGCGCGGGCGGCGACGACGCCGGCGACGGCGACGACGGCCACGAGCGTCGTGACGACGAGGCCGATCACCGTTCCCGCGCGCATCATCCGAACGATACGTCAGGTCCGTGGCGCGTCAATGTGGCCGCTCCGCACGCCCGCGCTCAGGCGCCGGGTAGCCGCCCGCGCAGTGCGCGGGCCTTCAGCGATGGCACTCGCCAGGAGGCCTCGACGACGATCCGCCGCGACATCTTCGATCCGCCGGCGACGCGGTCGGTGAAGGTGATCGGGATCTCGCGGATGCGGAACCCGAGCAGCGCGGCGCGAAAGGTCATCTCGATCTGGAAGGCGTAGCCCTCTGCGGCGACGCCATCGAGATCGATCGCCTCGAGGACCTCCCGGCGAAAGCACTTGAAGCCGCCGGTCAGGTCGTTGACCGGGAGGCCCAGCAGCGCCTTCGCGTAGAGGCAGCCGCCGCGTGAGATCGCGCGGCGGACCGCCGACCAGTCGCGCACGCCGCCGCCGCGGACGTAGCGCGAGCCGATCACGAGGTCGGCGTCGACGCGGGCGGCGGCGAGGAGGTCGGGGATGCGAGCCGGATCGTGGGAGAAGTCGCAGTCCATCTCGAGGACGTACGCGTAGTCGTGCTCCAGCGCCCAGCGGAACCCGGCGAGGTAGGCGCGGCCGAGTCCCTCCTTGGCGGTGCGGTGCAGGACGTGGACCCACGGGTGTCGCGTGGCGAGGCCGTCGGCGATCTGCCCGGTGCCGTCCGGAGACCCGTCGTCGATGACGAGGATGTCGCCCGGGATCGGGCAGCGCCCGCGCGCGGCGTCGATCGCCGCGACCATGCGTTCGAGGTTCTCCCGCTCGTTGTAGGTCGGCAGGCAGACCAGGAACCGCTCCGGCGCGTCCGTCTCCATCGGTCGGATCATGCCGCAGGATGAGGCGGATCCGACGCGCCAGGGCTCGCTTGCGCCCATCCGGCGGCTGTGCCACGGTGCCCCCGTGCGCCGCCCCCTCCTGCTCGCAGCCCTCATCCTCGCGGCCGTCGCGGCTCTGCCCGCGGCCTCGGGGGCTGCGACGAGCCCCGGGCTGGCCGCGTTGCGCGGTCCGTGGGCGGGCACGCTCGACGGCGCATCGCCGGTGATCGCCGTGTCGATTCGGCTGAGCGGTGGCAAGCGCGGCTCGAAGATCGCGTTCACGGGCGGGCTCGAGTGCAGCGGTGTCCTGCTCTACCTCGGCCGGCGCACGCGGACGTTCGTCTTCTCGGAGCAGATCCGGCGGTCTGCGACGGACAGCTGCGGTGCGCTCGGCATCGTGGAGATGCGTCTGCGTCTGGATGGGCGGCTCGACTACCGCTGGCGGGCCGTGGGCGCCGACATCGCCCCCGGCCGCGCGACCCTCGAACGCGTCGTGCTCGGCTGAGGCCCGAGATGGGCCTGCGCAACGCCGACGTCGCCGATCTGTTCGACCTGCTGGCGAGCCTGTCCGAGCTCGACGGGGCGATCGTGCACAAGGTCATCGCCTACCGACGGGCCGCGGAGCAGTTTCGGACCACGTCCGAATCCGTCGAGCGGATGGCCGAGGAGGGACGGCTGACCGCGCTGCCCGGTATCGGCAAGACGATCGCCGCCAAGGTCGACGAGATCCGCGCGACCGGCACGATGGAGGCGCTCGAGCGGCTGCGGGAGCGGTATCCCGACGGCGTCGTGGAGGTCATGCAGGTCCCCGGTGTCGGCCCGAAGACGGCGAAACGGCTCCTGGTCGAGCTCGACGTGCGCGACGTCGAGCAGTTGCGGGCGGCCTGCGAGGCGGGCCGGCTGCGCGCGCTGAAGGGCCTCGGCGCGAAGAAGGAGGCCGCCATCCTCGAGGCGCTGCGCGCCGGCGGCGGTCCCCGCAAGCGGGTGATCCTGCTGGATCAGGCACTGGACCGGGCGGAGGCGCTGGTCGCCGCGCTGCGCGCCGAACCGGGGTGCCGAGGGGCTGAGATCGCGGGTTCGCTACGGCGCCGGAAGGAGCTGATCGGGGATGTCGATCTGGTCGCGGCCGCGGATGATCCGGCACCGCTGCTGGAGAGCTTCGCGGCGCACTCGGGCGTCCAGGAGGTGGTCGCGCTCGGCGACGCCAAGGCGTCGGTGGTGCTGCACGACGGCCTGCAGGTCGATCTCCGTGTCGTCGATCCCGCGGAGTGGGGGTCGCTGCTGCAGCACTTCACCGGGTCGAAGGCGCACAACGTCGCCCTGCGGGAGCGTGCGCGCGAGCAGGGGCTGAGCCTCTCGGAGCACGGGTTCGCGCCGGTCGGCGGCGGCGCGCCCGAGCCGTGCGCGGACGAGGAGACGGTCTATGCGCGGCTTGGTCTCGACTGGATCCCGCCGGAGCTGCGCGAGGACCAGGGGGAGATCGAGGCCGCCGCCGCGGGGACCCTGCCGACGCTCGTCCGACTGCAGGACCTGAAGGGTGATCTCCATGCGCATTCCGATGCCTCCGACGGCAAGGCGACGCCGACGGAGATGGCGCGCGCCGCGCAGGCGTACGGACTCGACTACATCGCCATCACCGACCACTCCCAGGCGGTGGGGATGGGCATCGGCCTCGATGCCGCCCGGACCGTCGCCAATATGAAGCGGGTGCGCAAGGCCGCGAAGGCCCTCGAGCGGGACGGGTTCCGGCTGCTGACGGGGATCGAGGTGGACATCCTGCCCGGCGGGCAGCTCGATCTGCCGGACGAGGTGCTGGCGGAGCTGGATTGGGTCGTGGCGTCCGCGCACGGCGTGCGCGGACAGTCCGGCGCGGAGCTGACGCGCAGCATGGTCGCGGCGATCGAGCATCCGCATGTCGATGTGATCGCACACCCCACCGGACGCCTGCTGGACGGCAGAGCCGCCTACGACGTCGATGTGGAGGCGCTGATCGCGGCGTGCGCCGCGACCGGCACGTTCCTCGAGGTGAACGCGAATCCGAAGCGCCTCGATCTGCGTGCCGAGCACGTCCGTGCGGCGATCGGCGCGGGGGTACGCATCTGCATCTCCAGCGACGCCCACCGGCCGGGCGGCATCGACGTGCTGCGCTACGGCGTCGACACCGCGCGGCGCGGCTGGGCCGGCAAGGACCACGTCGTCAATGCGCTGCCGTGGTCCAAGGTCGAGAGGCTCCGCAAGCGCGGAGCCGTGCACCGCTAGCCGACGGCTGGACCGGAGGCAACGAGACGGGCGACATGTGAATCGATTCAGTAAATCGATTCACCACAGTGCTTTAGCGGATCCTCCCCGCCCACGCCGGTCCGCCGACCCTGTAGGCTTGCCGCATGGCCCCCGGCGCCAAGCGGCCCACCCTGCGGCAGATCGCCGACGAGACGGGACTGTCTGTCGCCGCCGTCTCGTACGCGCTGCGCGGCGAGCGCGTCTCGGCCGCGACCATCGATCGGGTCCAGGCCGTCGCGGACGAGATCGGGTACACCGCGGATCCCGTCGCACGCGCGCTGCGCGGTGGTCGTACCGGCACGGTCGGCGTGCTGGTCGGCAGCCTCGCCGATTTCTGGCAGCAGACGCTCGCGCACGCGATGCAGCGCGAGCTGCGTGCGCACGGCATGCAGACCCTCCTCGCAGATGCCGATGGCGACCCGGGCCAGGAACTGGACCTGGCTGGCCGTCTCGTCGACCAGCGCGTCGACGGCCTGATCGTGGCCCCGGACGGACCGGCCGGGGGGGCGTGGCCGGAGCTCTCGGCACGTATCCCGCTCGTGACGATCGGCGGCCGCCTGCCGGGGGCCGCGACCGTCGGCGAGGTCGTCTTCGACCAGACGTCGGGCGTCAACCAGATGCTGCGCCATCTCCACGCCCTCGGGCATCGCCGCATCGCGGTCTTGTCCTGGGCCTTCGGCATCTCGCCGGACCGCCCAACCGAGGCCGCCGTCCGGGAGCAGGCGGCCGCCCTCGGTCTCGAGTGCGAGATCGTGCCGTGCGCCTACTCGCTCGACGGATCGCGACCGCTCGCGCTCGAGGTGCTCGCGCGGTCCGACCGCCCGACGGCGATCTTCGCCCTGTCCGACTCGATCGCCTACGGCGCCCTCCACGGCTGCCGAGAACTCGCGCTGGACGTTCCGGGCGACGTCTCGGTGTGCGGCTTCGACGACCATCCGCTGTCCCGCCTCGTGGCGCCGGCGCTGACGACGGTGAGCTGGGACACGGACCGGGTTGCCCGCGCCGCCGTCGGGTTCCTCGTCGCCCACCTCGCCGATCAGCCCGGCGAGCAGCGCACGGTCGTGGAGCCGCGTCTCGTCGTGCGGGCGTCGACGGGCCCGCTCAGCTGAGGGGCGCGATGTCGATCGGGGAGTACGGACTCTCCCATCCGAACGGCGGCGCCTCCGTGACGCCGTCGCCCGGCGGGAACGCTCCCGGCCCGACCAGGTAGGTCTCCGCCTCGGGGACGTACATGGACGGGAACGTCTGCTCGGAGACCACCTCGCCGTCCTGGGTAACGATCCTCGTCACGTCGACGCTGAAGCCGGCTTGCCCGTCCGTGTACTTGATGACCTTGCCGGCCGGCGCATACGGGTCCTCGAGGTAGCGCTTCTCGGGCTCCTTGATGTCGTAGCGCTCGCTGACGCGCGTCTCGATCGTGCGCCCCGTCGGCGCCGAGTAGAGGTTGACGATCATCGTGCTCGCGTCCGCCGTGGCGCGGATCAGGACCGGATGCTGCGTGTCGTTCGTGAACCGGAGGTCGGGGCCTCCCCACGAAACGGCGGCATCCATGCCGTCTCCGTAGTGGTAGATGTAGAACGAGTGGTTCGTGCGCTCGTTGATCTGGAGCCCGAGGTCGAAGGCCGCGTCGTAGAGCGTCGTGGCGACCTGGCAGACGCCGCCGCCGATCGACGGGACCAGCAGGCCGGCCACGATCGAGCGACCCTCCACGAAGCCCCGCTCGGGGGAGCGCGGACCGACCGCCTCGTTGAAGGAGAAGGACTCACCGGGCATGACGAGCCGGTTGTCGAGGATGTCGGCCATCAGGGCCACGTTGTGGATGCGGTTCTCCGAGGAGTCGCCCAGTTCGGTCACCGCGCCCGATACGCGCTCCGTGATGCCGTACGACTCCGCCTCCTCCGTCGTGCGCCCGGGATCGACCTTGACCAGTTCGATGTCGGCCTGGCGCGCGCCGCCGCCGAGGGCCGCGCTGCGCACCGCGTCCGCGGCCGCGCGCGGGTTGAACGCCTGCCCCTTCTTCGCAGGGATCACCCAGGCGCGTTGGCCGTTCGTGTCCCACATCGCGTTGACGGGGTCGCGCAGGAGGTCTCCGAGTTGCCTGGCGATCGCCGGCGTCAGCGCCTTCGGCGAGAAGGCGATCGTCGGCTCGCCCTCCTCGTTGCGCACCATCACGGCGTTCTCCAGGGTCTCCGTCGAGAGGGCGCCGACGCGCTTCCCGTCGACGTTGAGCGCCACGGGCGCTGAGGCGATCTCGAGCGCGCGATCGGCCGCCGCGCGCGCCTCCGCGGTCGAGATCGCCGGCTTCGTCCGCTTCGACTCCAGGGTCAGCCGTCGCTGGTCGGCGAGCGCCGCGTTCGCGGCGGCGAGCAGGATCGCGCGGGCGGAGATCGAGTGCCCGTCCTTCGCCGGTGAGATGGTCACCTTGCCGTTGTCGATCCGAACCTTGGCGGAGCGGGCCGGCTCGGCGACGAGGCGCAGGTTGGCCGGTATACGGGGGCGCGGCGGGACGGCGAGGATGGGCTCGACGTCGGCCGAGTAGACGAGCGGCAGGAGCAGGGAGCGCAGGCGACCGGTTCGCATCGCCTCGTCGACGGTGCGGGTCAGGTCGATTCGCGCGTCGAGCTCGGCCGGCACCATCTCCGCTCGCTGCGCGTCCACCCGGACGTCGACGGCGCGATCGAGACGCGGGGCGAGCTCGAGCTTCAGCTTCTCCTTGGCCGCCGCGGCCGAGAGGCCGCCGATCGCGACGCCGCCGACCTCCACGCCCGGGGCGATGTCGCCCCGGTACATCAGGCCGCGAGCGGCGATCAGGACGATCAGGGCCACGATCGCCAGCACGACGACCTGCCGCGTGCGCGCGCTGGTGCGCGGCGCCTTGCGGGGGCGTCGTTCGCGGGCCGGCGCGGTGCGCGGGGCGGGTCGCGGGCGGCTGCGGGCAGGGGTCGTCTCGGCCATCGTCTCCGGCGGCCCATGATACCCCCGAAGCGGCTTCGGCACTGCGATCCCGCCGACCCGACGGGTGTACGATCATCGCATCGTGGAACGGGACCAGCCCGACGAGCCTCGCCGCGAGGCCGCGTTCACCTGGGTCTCGAGCCAGCGCGGCGTCTCGGCCCGCGCGGGTCGGCGGCACTGGGCCGAGTTGCGCGGGCCGATGCTGGCCGCGGCCGTTCTCGCGCTGCTCGTGTCCGGCGCCGTCGGCCTCGCGCTCGAGGCCCTCGCGAGCCGCGGCGCAGACCCCATCTGGGCGGTCCCGGTCGTCGCCGTCCTCGTCTTCGCCCTGGTCGTGGCCCTGACCCTGATCCGCAGTGGCGTCGCCGCGGACGAACTGCTCGGGGGCGGGCGCGCCGCCGGAATCCTCGAGATCGCCGCGATCACCGCGCCGGTGCTCCATGACGGGCTCACGCCGGTGGCGGCCAGGCTGCTCGCGGGGGAGACCCGGGCGCGGTTCGGCGTGGCCGCCGTCGCCGTGTCCGACCGCTCGCGCGTCCTCGCCCACGTCGGGCTCGCCGCCGACCATCACGGCGCCGGCACCGACGCGCCACCGGGTGCGCTCCTCGCGATGGACGAGGCGCGCGTGGCGCGCCTGCCGGTCGGCTGGCGTCACGGCTGCGACTCGGACTGCCCGCTTCGCTCCGCGGTGGTCGGGCCGCTCGTCGTGCGCGGCCGGGTGCTCGGCGCGATGATCGTGTTCTCCGAGGGCGCCCTCGAGGTGTCGGATCGCGACGTCGCCGCCGTCGAGTCCCTCTGCGGGCTCGTGTCGACGGCGCTGGCCGCCGGCGAGGTCGAGGTGCATGCGCGGGCCAGCGCGTCGGCGGAACTCGCCGCCCTGCAGGCCCAGATCGAGCCGCACTTCCTGTTCAACGCGCTCAACACGATCGCGGCCTTCATCCGCACGCAGCCCGACGAGGCCCGCCGGCTCGTGATCACGTTCGCCGAGTACTGCCGCTCGACGCTGCGTCAGCCGGCCGCCTTCGTCACGTTCGCGGAGGAGATGGCGCACGTCGAGGCCTACCTCGAGCTCGAACAGGCGCGCTTCGGCTCGGATCTGATCGTCGAGCGGCGCATCGGCCCGGCCGCTCGCGACGTGATGGTGCCGCCGTTCCTCGTCCAGCCGCTCGTGGAGAACGCCATCAAACACGGCAAGGCGAGCGGGCCGCTGCGGGTCGTGATCCGCGCCGACGTGCGCTTCGGGCGCCTGCGCGTCGTCGTGCGCGACAACGGACGCGGGATCTCCCGCGACGACGCCGAGCGCGTCCTGGAGCCGGGCTACGGCTCGGGTGCGGGCGGGCTCGGCCTGGCCTCCGTGCATCGGCGCATCCAGGCCCACTACGGCGAGCAGGGGCGTCTGCGGATCGCCTCCTCGCCCCTGTTCGGGACGTACGTGAGCGTGCTCGTCCCCGAGCAGCCGCCGGTCGACGCGGGCCAGGCCGCCGCATGACCCTGCTGGCGCTGATCGTCGACGACGAGGCTCCCGCGCGCTCCGAGCTGCGCCACCTGCTCGGCGGCATCGACGGGATCGAGGTGGCCGGCGAGGCCGCGTCTGCGCGCGAGGCGGTGACGCTGGCCGAGCGGATGGCCTACGACGTCGTCTTCCTCGACATCAACATGCCGGGTGACGCCGGAGGGATCGAGACGGCGCGCCGACTCGGCGACCTGCCGAACGCTCCCAGCGTCGTGTTCGTGACCGCACACGACGACCGCGCGATCCAGGCCTTCGCGGTCGAGGCGATCGACTACGTCCTCAAGCCGGTGCGGGAGGATCGACTGGTGACGGCGGTGCGTCGTGTCGCGGCGATCCGCGCCGGAACCGCTCCGGGCGCGGCGCGTGAGGCCCGAGTGCCGGTCGACGCCGGCGAGGGCGCCGTCGAGCTCGTCGATCCGGCGGCGATCGCGTACGCGGAAGCGGACCGGGATCGCTCCCGGATCGGCCTCGCCGACGGTCGCGTCCTCGACTCGCCGCGCTCCCTGCGGGCCCTCGAGGACCTGCTGCCGTCGGGCTTCCTGCGCGTGCATCGCTCCCAGATCGTCAACCTCGCGCTCATCGCGCAGGTCGAGCCGCTCGGCGAGGGTCGCGTCCGCGTGCGGCTGGCCGACCGGGACGGCACGGCCGTCGAGGTCGCGCGTCGCCAGACGCGTGCCCTGCGGCAGGCGCTCGGCCTGCGTTGAGCGGCCGCGACTACGCTCCGCGCATGGATGGCGCACAGGCGATCGAGGAGGCCCTCGCGGATCTGCCACCGCAGGAGCGGATGCGCGCGGCTGCGGTGGTGCTGGTCGACCGCGTCGCCGACGCGCTGCAGCTCGACGAGGACGAGCTGAACGCCGCGTCCCGTCGCGGCCTGCTGCTCGCCGCCGCGGAGGGCAACCCGGCGGAGTCGTCCGGCCTCGGCTCGCGCGCGGCGCTCGAGACGGCGGCGGATCTCGCCACCGATGGCTACGGGCCGCAGCTGGCCGCGGCACTCGTGGCCCTGCGCGACGGCGTCCCCGCCGACTGCCCGCTGGTGGCCGCCGCGGTCGCCGAGCTCGCCCTCGACGAGCACGTCGCGCTCGAGGCGCTCGCCGTCGTCGTCCTGCATCGCGCCCTCGGCTGATATGACCGTGCGCGACCCGGCCAAGGCCATCGCCCGCCTCAAGGACGCGGTGGTGCGCGACCTCGTCGAGGAGGTGCTGTCGCGTGCCTCCGACCCGTTTGACGATCCGCCTGCGCCGCAGCGCGTGCTGCGCGGCGACGCCTGGACGGGCGTCGTGACCACGGTCGACCCGGACGGCTGGCGGGCGGTGCTGGTCACCGCCGGCGGCCGGCGCAGCGCCTCCCGCAGCTGCACCCTGATCGATCCGGAGGGCGCGGTGGTCTGCGCGTTCCCGGCGGACGCCGTCGCGTGTCGCGTGACCGCCGCCGCCGCGGGTCTGGCCGCACCGCGGATCACCCGCCCGGGACCCGTACGCGTCGCGTTGCTGGGTGCCGGACCGGTGGGGCTGGGCTGCCTCGCCGCGGTCCGCGCGTCCATCGAGGTGGCCGACGTGCGCCTGCATGATCCCGACCCCGCCGTCCTCGAGGCCGCCGCCGGACAGGGCGAGGCGCGGTCGGACGGGCAGTCCGCCGTCCGCGACGCCGATCTCGTGATCACCGCGACGAGCGCGCGCGATCCGGTCCTGCGGGCCGACTGGGTCGCCGAGGGTGCGGCCGTGATCGCCGCCGGAGCCGACCGGCCCGGCCGCCGCGAGCTGGACTACCGGCTGATCGCGGAGGCCTCGTTCGTCGCCTGCGACGCGCCCCGCATCGCGCGCGCGCTCGCCGACGACCTTCGTGACTGCGTCGCCGAGGGGCATCTCGATTGGCAGGAGGTGACGCCGCTCGGGATGGTGCTGCGCGGCGAGGCCGACGCGCGCGTGGCGGACGATGACCTGATCGTCGTCAAGCTGATCGATCCCGCGCCTGCCGTCCTTGCGGCTGCGCGGCGTGCGATCGCGCGCTGAGACGAGCCGGTTGCCCGTGCGGGGGTCAGGCCTCGTCGATCATGCGGCGCATCTCGGCGATGATGTCGTCGCCGACGGCCCGCGTGACCTCCGGATGGTCGAGGATGTGGTCGTGCGCCCCGCCCTCGGTGCGGTCGGTGACGTACGAGTCCTGCAGGACGTCGTGCAGGTGACGTCCGGCGTTGACCTCGCGCAGCACGTGCTGCACGGCCTCCTCCTCACGATGCTGCGGGCTGGGCGGGATGACGTCGTCGTCGCTCATGGGCCGTAGCGTAGCGGCGCCCGAAGGAGGTCGGTGATACGCTCGCGCGTCCCCTCCCCGAGGAGTCCGATGCAGGTCCGCGTGGGGCACAGCCCCGATCCCGATGACGCCTTCATGGTCTGGGCGATCGCCGAGCGCGCGTTCGACCTGCGCGGGTTCGAGATCGAGCTCGTGCCGGCCGATATCCAGACCCTCAACGCGTGGGCTGCGGAGGGCCGCCTGGAGGCGACCGCCATGTCGGTCGGTGCCTATCCCGGCGTGCAGGACCGCTACCGCCTGCTCGGCCACGGCGCATCGCTCGGCGAGGGCTACGGCCCGGTGGTGATCGCCCGCGAGCCGACCGCTCCGGCCGATCTCGCCGGCTCCCGCGTCGCGGTGCCCGGCCCGCAGACGACGGCGTTCCTGAGCGCGCGCCTCGCCCTGCCGGCGTTCGAGCCGGTGCAGCTCGACTTCGAGCGCATCATGGAGGCGGTTCGCGCGGGCGAGGTCGCGGCCGGCGTCGTCATCCACGAGGGCCAGTTGACGTGGCAGCAGGAGGGCTTCAGCCGCGTGCTCGACCTGGGCGCGTGGTGGGAGGGCGAGACGGGTCTGCCGCTGCCCCTCGGCGCGGTGGCGATGCGCCGCGACGTGCCGGAGGATCGGGCCGCGGACCTCTCCGCCGTGCTCCGCGAGGCCGTTGCCGTCGGCATGGGGCACCGCGAGGAGGCGCTCGCCTACGCGATCGAGTACGGCCGCGGCATCGCGCCGGAGCTCAACGACCGCTTCGTGGCGATGTACGTCAACGAGCTGACACTCGACTACGGCGAGCGCGGACGCGCGGCCGTGCGCGCGCTGCTGGAGCGCGGCGAGGCGGCCGGGCTGGTGCCGGGCCCCGTGCGGCTCGACTTCCTGGCCTGATCAGGCCGGGGTGGAGGCCGTCTCGGCCTCGAGGATCCGCTTCGTCGCGGCCTGCCGCTCGACGAACGAGCGTTCCATCAGGTGCCGCGCGATCGGCGCGGCGAGCCGGCCGGCCGGGCCGCCGGGAAGCTCCCACTCGATGCGGTCGGTGAGGACCGTCCCGCCGCCGGGGGCGGGGGCGAAGCGGTGCTCGTGCCGGAAGCGCGCGAAGGGGCCCTTCAGGAGCTCGTCGACGACCAGCACGGGCTCGGCCACCTCGGTGATGCGGACGCGCCAGTTCTGGACGCCGGGCAGCGGCTTCATGCGGACGTTGAGCTCGACCTCGCCGCCCTCCGAGAGCGGGAACTCGCCGACGATCGACACGAACTCCTGCCCCTTGCTGGCGATGCGGGCGGCGTTGCGGGTGTCGAGGTGGAAGGCGAACACGTCGCCGATGGGGGCGTGGATCTCGATGGAGCGCTCGAAGACGGGCATGGCCTGCCTATCGCGGAGGCTCAGGCGACGGCCGACAGGCGCCGCGCCCGCACGAGCACGCGATGGGCGCTCGCCCCGGTGTACTCGACGCCGACCCAGCCGTCGTCCGCGTGCGCGGGCAGCGCGGTCTCCGACCAGGCTCGTCGCGCCTCGCCCCGGCTGAGGTCCCAGCCGGCGGCGGGCAGCGCGCTCGCGGCCTGCGCCGGCCGCTCGCGAGCGGCCGC
>JBMTER010000002.1:0-41614 GCA_049433345.1 Gaiellales bacterium
CCCCCCGCCCCGACCAGGAGGTCACGCGCGATGGCTGCCATCTCCGAGACGCCACTCCCCGGCATCGGCGTGCGGCTCGAGTTCACGACGCAGGGCGGTCAGGCGCTCGGCGTGGTCGTGCGCCGTGATGGCGACCGCGACCTGCTCGTCTACAGCCGCGAGGACCCCGACGCCTGCAAACTCACCCTGCATCTCGAGCCGGAGGACGTCTCGGCGCTCGTCGATGCCCTGGGCGGCTCGGCGGTGGTGGCGCGCCAGCAGGAGTCGCTGCGCCAGTCGCTTGAGGGCATCGATCTCGAGTGGGTGCAGATCCCCGAGGGCGGGGCGGCGGCGGGCCACACGATCGCCGAGAGCGCGCTGCGGCGGAGCACCGGCGCCTCGATCGTCAGCGTGATCCGCGGCGAGCAGGTCGTCACGTCGCCCGCGAGCGACTTGCGGATCGAGGCAGGCGACACCCTCGTGGTGGTCGGCTCCGCGGCGGCGCTCGCACAGGCGCGCTCCGTCCTCGCGGATGCCTGACGCGCTGCCTGTTCTCGCGGGAGCCGGAGCCGCGGCTGGCGTCCTCGCCGCACTCGGCGGGGTCATGCTCGGACTGGCCATCCTCGGTCGGCTGGCCGGTCGTATCGGTCTGTCGCCGATCCCGCTCTACATCGTGGGGGGCCTGCTCGTGGGCTGGCTCGCCGATCCGTCGATACCCGAGGAGGTCGTCGGTACCGGCGAGGCGGTCGGCATCGTGCTGCTGCTGTTCATGCTCGGCCTCGAGTACACCGGTCAGGATCTGATGGGCAGCCTGCGCACGGGCGTGCGGCCGGGACTCGTCGACCTCGTCCTCAACGCCACCCCAGGCCTCGCGCTGGGCCTCGTGCTCGGCTGGGACCTCACCGCCTGCGTGGCGCTCGCCGGTGCGACGTACATCTCGTCGTCGGGGATCATCGCCAAGCTGCTCGACGACCTCGGACGCCTCGGCAACCGCGAGACGCCCGCCGTCATCGGCGTGCTCGTGATCGAGGATCTCGTGATGGCCTTCTATCTCCCGCTGCTGGGGGTCCTCGTCGCGGGATCGGCCCTCGCCGCCGCCGCAGGCTCACTGGCCCTCGCGCTCGCGGTGGCCGTGGCCGCGCTCGCGATCGCCGTGCGCTTCGGACGGCGCCTGTCGCGCGTCGCCGATCACGGCTCCGACGAGGTCCTGCTCCTGACCGTGCTCGGGGTCGTACTGCTGGTGGCGGGCATTGCCGAGCGGGTCGGCGTCTCGGCCGCGGTCGGCGCGTTCCTCGTCGGCATCGCCCTGTCGGGCTCCGTCGCGCACCGCGCCGGTGCGCTGATCGCGCCGCTGCGCGACCTCTTCGCCGCGGCGTTCTTCGTGCTGTTCGCGCTGGCGATCGACCTCGGGTCGATCCCCGCGGTGATCGTCCCGGCGGCGGTCCTCGCCGTCGCCACCGCGGCCACCAAGTACGGCACGGGCTGGTACGCGGCTCGCCGCGCCGGCATCGGCCCGCGCGGCCGGATCCGCGCGGGCCTGACGCTGGTCGCGCGCGGCGAGTTCTCGATCGTCATCGCGGGTATCGCCGTGGCGGGTGGGGCGACCGGCGCGCTGGGCCCGCTGGTGGCTACCTACGTCCTGATGCTGGCGCTGGCGGGGCCGCTGCTCGCGCGAGTGGTGCGCTGACGCCGCACGCCAGCAGACATTTCACGGATACTCCCCGCGTGGACGGCTCCCCGCCCGTGGCGACCAGCATGCTCGCGGCCTCCGCGCGTCGGGCCGCGGGCGATGACTCGAAGGCGGCCGAGGCCTACCGGGCGATCAAGGACATGATCGTCTCGCTGGAGCTGCCGCCGGCTGCGCTGCTCGACGAGCGCGGCCTCGCGGAGCGGCTCGGCGTCGGCCTGACCCCGGTCCGCCAGGCCCTGCGCCGGCTCGAGTGGGAGAGCCTGGTGGTGATCCTGCCGCGCCGCGGCACGCTGGTGGCCGACCTCAACGACTCGGACCTCGATCGCATCTACGAGATGCGCTCGGTGCTCGAGCCGCAGGCCGCGGCCCTCGCCGCCGAGCGCGGTACCCCGGAGCAGCGCGCCGCCCTCGTCGGCGTGATCGGCCGCATGCACACGGAGCTCGGCCGCTCTGCTCCGGACCGGCGCGCCCTGATCGCCCTCGATCGCGAGCTGCACCGCGGCATCTGGGCGATGGCGGGCAACGGCATGCTCGAGCAGACGCTCGAGTGGCTGTTCACGCACGTCCTACGCCGCTGGAACGTGCTGCTCGACCGCTCCGAGGAGCTCGGCAACGTGATGGCCCAGCACGAGGCCGGCGGCGACGCGATCGGCGCCGGCGACGACCAGGCGGCGCGCGCCGCGATGGCGCGCCACGTGACGGACTACCAGCGCTCGCTGGCCCCGTAGGGACGGCTCAGCCGGCGAGACGCGCCGCGGCGGGCACGCTGACGGGTGCGTCGTGGAGCAGCCAGTCGCGCACCAGCACCCCGGCGGCCGGGCCGGCCTGGATGCCGGAGCCGCCGAAGCCGACCGCCTCGATCACGCCCTCGGCCTCCCGCCGCCAGCCGACGAACGGCTCCATCGACGGCCGGGACGGGTACAGACCCGACCAGCCCTCGCCGAGCGCGAGGCCGTCCGCGAGGCCGGGGAAGCGGTCCGCGACCTGCTCGGCGATCTCCTCCAGCACCTCGACCGGCACGCCGCCCGGGAAGGCCTCCGGATCGGCGGGTGGGTCGAGCACGTCCTCGGCGTGGAGGCCGAGGATCAGCCGGTCGGCGGCCTCGTGGCGCACGTAGGCGCCGAGCCGGCCGGCGCCCGGCAGGTAGTTCATCACGAAGGGATGCACGTAGCCGAGCGGCGCGGCGAGGTGGGCCTGCACCGCAGAGCGCCGCTGCGGCACGACGTCGCTGTCGAGCCCGAGCAGGGCGGAGACCGCGGGTGCCCAGGGGCCCGCCGCGTTGACCACCACGTCGGCCGTGCGCGGGCCCTGCGTGGTCTCGAGCCGCCAGACGCCACCGCGGCGCTCGGCGGCGGTGACGGCGCAGCGCTCGGTCACGCGGGCCCCGGCCCGGCGCGCCCGCTCGAGCACGGCGACGGTGGCCAGGTGCGGATCGACGTAGCCGTCGCTCGGGCTCCACAGCCCGCCCGCCACGTCGTCGACGCGCAGGGCCGGCGCGAGCGCGCGCATCTCGCCCGGGTCGAGCACCCGCGCGTCGGTGACGCCGAGCTCGCGCTGGTGGCCCGCGCTCGCCCGGAAGGCGGCGAGATCGTCGTCCGTGAATCCGAGCCGCAGGTAGCCGGAGCGCACGAAGCCGATCCCGGCCTCGGCCTCGAGCTCGTCGAACACGCGGCGCGCCAACACCCGCAGCTCGATCCAGAGGGGGTCCGTGTACTGCGACTCGACGACCCCGACGGAAAGGCCCGTCGAGCCGCCGGCGATGCGGTCCCGCTCGAGCACCTCGACGTCGACACCGGCCGCCGCCAGGCGGTCGGCGACATGGCAGCCGATCGAGCCGCCGCCGATCACGATCACCCCGGTCATGGCCGCAGTATCGCGGCCTTCACCACCTCGCGGACCGAGGTGCCCTACGCTCGCGGTGTGCGGGAAGCGGTGCTGTTCGACATCCACGGCAACGTGGACGCCCTCGAGGCCGTGCTGGCGGATGCGGAGCGCGCCGGCTGCGCCGGCCTCGTGCTCGGCGGCGACTACGCGCTCCTCGGGCCGGCGCCCGACGACTGCGTCGACCTTCTGCGTGGGCACCCGTGGCCCGTGACCGCGATCCGCGGCAACACGGACCGCATGATCGCGGCAGGCGGCGACCCGGTCTCCGACTGGGCGGCCGACCGACTCGGCCCCGAGCGCGTGGCGTGGCTCGGCGGCCTGCCCGAGCGCGTCGCCCTGCCCGCGCACGACGCCCTGCTCGTGCACGCCAGCCCGCGCGACGACGAGGAGCGGCTGACGCCCGAGACCGCGGATGCCGTCGCCGAGGCGATGCTCGCCGGCGTCTCCCAGGCGACGCTGCTGTGCGGGCACGTCCACATCCAGTACCGGCGCCCGGTCGGTGCGATCGAGGTCGTCAACCCGGGCTCGGTCGGCTTCCCGTTCGACGGCGACCCCACCGCGGGGTGGGCGATCGTCGAGGACGGCGCGGTCGAGCTGCGGCGCACCCCGTACGACGTCGAGCGGGCGCTCGCCCGCATCGCGGGGCTCGCCTCGCACCCCGAGCGGGCCCTGGCCGACCGGCGCCTGCGCACGGCTCGCGCCTGACGCCGCCCGGCATCATGGGCGGGACGTGATCACGCTCCCCGACACGTCCACCTTCGAGTCGCTGGGCATCAACTGGCCCGGCCTCGTGCTGGTCGTCGTGGGCGCCGTGCTCGCCGGCCTATCCGCCACGCGTCGAACGCGTACCCCTCAGGCCCCGTCGCCGAGCAGCGCTTCGCCCGCACGGTCGCGCCTGCGCCCGACCTCGAACGCCCCTAGATGACGCCGGCGTGGGGGACCACGCGCTCCTCGAGCACCGTCACGAGCCGCGTGCGCGGCGAGTAGCGCAGCACGCACAGCTGGGCGTCGCCCTCGACGATCGACTTGCGCAGCGACGGGCACTCCGTGATCAGGGCCTGGGCCGTGACGCGGGCGTTGACGTCGATCGCGTGGTCGAAGTCGTTCGCGCCGCCCGCCCGGTAGAGGCCGGCGGCGAGCGCACCCGTCAAGGGGGCGAGGGCGAGGTTCGGGGGCTCGCCCGTCGTGAACTCGTCGTAGGCGGCGTGCACGGCGCGGCAGTCCTCGTGGGCGAGCACGATCGCCAGGCGCGTGCCGAGCGCCGTCATCGCGAAGCCGAGGGCGGAGGCGACGGGGATGTCGACGTACTGGCCGGGCAGCCGCACCGTGAAGATCGCGCCGGCCGCCGCCCCGAGGACCGCGGCCGGCGGCACGCGCGCGTCCGAGCAGCCGATAACGGCCACGGGCGGCTCGTGCTCGAGCGGATCGGCGGGCGCGCCGAGCAGGTCGCGCTCCGTGGACCCCGCGGCCCAGCGCGCGTTGCCGGCGAGGACGCGTTCGAGCAGTTCGGGTGCCGTCAGGCGGTCCACGTCGAGGAGCGTAGGGATGGCATCGGGAGCCGGCGGGGACGGACCGGTGAAGGCGCTACGCCTCCGCCAGCCATTCCCGGTAGACGGACTGGTCGCGGCGGTCGGCGATGCCCATGTTGACGAGCTTGTGGGTGATCACGCCGTCCTCGTCGATCAGGAACGTGCCGCGCATGCAGGTGCCCCAGTCCTCGTCGAAGACGCCGTACGCCTTGGAGACCTCGCCGTGCGGCCAGAAGTCCGCGAGGAAGCGGCCGTTCGCGCCGAGCTGCTCCTTGTAGGCCTTGCGGATCGGCCACGCGTCGCAGGCGATGTTGAGGATCTCGACGCCGTCGGGCACGAGGCTGTGATCGTCGCGCAGCTCGCAGATCTCGCCCTCGCAGATCTCCGTGTACGAGAACGGGTGGAAGAACAGCAGCACCTTCTGCTTGCCGCGGTAGTCGGACAGGGTGACGCGCTGGTCGTAGTCCTCCAGCAGGCTGAAGTCGGGGGCGATGTCGCCGATCTCGGGCATGGTCGGAGCTCCTCCGGGGTGGGGGTCACCCGGGGGATTCGCGCCGGGGGCGGAAATCGCCGAGTCGCGTCGCGCCCCCGGGGCCCTACGGGGTGTCTCCGCGCTGCACGCGCAGCTGCTCGAGGATCTCCCCGAGGCGCGCCTCGAAGCCGATCGCGGTCGGCTCGTAGAAGCGCAGGTGCTCGAGGCCCTCGGGCAGATGGCGCTGGCCGGGGGCGACGCCGCCCTCGGCGTGCGGGTAGCGGTAGCCGACGCCGCGGCCGAGGGCCTTGGCGCCCGAGTGCGAGCCGTCGCGGAGGTGGTCGGGCGGGATGCGCGTGCCGTGCTCGCGGACGGCGGCGCGGGCCGCATCGCCGGCCGCGTAGGCGGCGTTCGACTTGGGGGCGAGGGCGAGGTAGGTGACGCACTGGGCGAGCGGGATGCGGCCCTCGGGCATGCCGATCTCCTGCACGGCCTGCTGGGTGGCGACGGCGAGGGGGAGGGCGCGCGGGTCGGCGTTGCCGACGTCCTCCGCGGCGAAGACGATCATCCGCCGAGCGACGTAGCGGGGATCCTCGCCGCCCTCGAGCATCGTGTGCATCCACCACAGCGCGGCGTCGGGGTCGGAGCCGCGCAGGCTCTTGATGAAGGCCGAGATCGCGTCGTAGTGCAGGTCGCCCTCGCGGTCGTAGCGGATCGGGATCCGCCCGACCTGCTCGACGACGGCGAGGGTGACGGGCGCGGCGGGGTCGGGGCGGGCCGCGGCGGCCGTCTCGACGAGCGCGAGGGCGGCGCGGCCGTCGCCGTCGGCCGAGCCCCGCGGCGCCGCGGTCGACGAGCGCGCCGAGGTCCGCGGGGTCGAGGCCGCGCAGCTCGTGGAGGGTGCAGCGCGACAGGAGCGCCGCGATCACCCCGACGTGCGGGCTCTCGGTGGTCGCGCCGATCAGGATGATCAGCCCCGATTCGACGAGCGGCAGCAGGCTGTCCTGCTGGGCCTTCGTGAAGCGGTGGATCTCGTCGAGGAAGAGGATCGTGCGGCGGCCGTCCGCGAGCCGGTCGCGGGCGCGCTCGGTGACGGCGCGCACGTCGGCCTTGCCGGCGTCGACGGCGCTCAGCTCCTCGAAGGAGGCGCCCGTGCGGGCGGCGACGATGCGGGCCAGGGTCGTCTTGCCGGTGCCCGGCGGCCCGAACAGGATCATCGAGCCGACGCGGTCCTCCTCGATCGCGCGACGCAGCGGCGTGCCCGGCCCGATCAGCGCCGCCTGCCCGACCATCGCGTCGAGGTCGTCGGGGCGCAGCCGCTCGGGCAGGGGCGCCACCAGGCGGCGGTGGTCGTCGGCGGCGCTCGCGAACAGATCGTCCATGGTCGCCACAGGCTCGCGCACCGGCCCCCGCGCGGCAAGGGGGGCTCGGGTAGGCTGACGCCCTGATGGGCGAGACCTCGGAGATGCTGCCGATCTGGATCGGCCTCGGCGTCTTCATGGCGCTGCCGTTCATGGCCCTCGCCGCCTTCATCCGGCAGGTCTGGTTCCCGGTCGCGTTCGCGCTCGTCGGCTCGGCGATCTGGATCTACGGCCTCGGCCTCGGCGGCTATCTGGCCGCCGCCCTCGGCGGCGTCGTCGGGGCCCTCGTCGGCCACCTCATCTACCGTCGACGCGCCGCGCGCGGGGCGATCTTCCGCCACCACCCCGATCCGAAGCCCGGAGGCCGAGAGTGACCGACATCGCCGAGCGCTCGATCACCACCATCCGCACGCTCGCGATGGACGGCGTCCAGCAGGCCAACTCGGGCCATCCGGGCACGGCGATGGCGCTCGCGCCGATCGCGTACCTCTACTACCGCGAGTACCTGCGCCACGACCCGACCGACCCGCACTGGCCGGGCCGCGACCGCTTCGTGCTCTCGCCCGGGCATGCCTGCATCCTCCAGTACGCCGCGCTGCACCTCGCGGGCTACGGCGTCTCGCTCGACGACCTGAAGGCGTTCCGGCAGTGGGGATCCTTGACGCCGGGCCACCCCGAGGCGGGTCACACGCCCGGCATCGAGACCACCACGGGCCCGCTCGGGCAGGGCATCGGCAACGCCGTCGGCTTCGCGCTCGCGGAGCGCATGCTGGCGGAGCGCTACAACCGGCCCGGCCATGAGGTGATCGACCACAACGTGTTCGGCATCTGCTCGGACGGCGACCTGATGGAGGGCGTCGCCCACGAGGCCGCGTCGCTCGCCGGCCACCTCGGCCTCGGCAAGCTCACGTTCGTCTACGACGACAACCGCATCACCATCGAGGGCGACACGGGCCTCGCCTTCTCCGAGGACGTCGCGGCGCGCTTCCAGTCGCTCGGCTGGCACGTGCAGCGCCTCGACGACGGCTGGTCGCTCGACGACGTGCGCCGCGCCCTCGACCAGGCCGCGGCGGAGACGGCGAAGCCGTCCCTGATCGTGCTGCGCACCCACATCGCCCCGGGCGCCCCGACCAAGCAGGACACGGCGGAGGCGCATGGCGCGCCCCTCGGCGAGGAGGAGATCCGCCAGACGAAGGCCGTCTACGGCTGGCCCGAGGACGCGCAGTTCCTGGTGCCGGACGAGGTCGCCGCGCACATGGACGGCACGGCGCGCGGCCGCGAGCTCAAGGCCGCATGGCAGGAGCGGATGGACGCCTACCGGGCCGCCCACCCCGACCTCGCCGCCGAGCTCGAGCGCGTGCTCGCGGGCGAGCTGCCCGACGGCTGGGACGCCGACCTGCCCGCCTTCGACGCCGCCGAGAAGGGCGTCGCCTCGCGGGTCGCGTCCGGCAAGGCGATCAACGCACTCGCCGCCCGCATCCCCGAGCTCGTCGGCGGCTCCGCCGACCTCGCCCCGTCGAACAACACCCACATCGCCGACGGCCTCAGCGTCTCGGCGCGGGACTTCGGCGGGCGCAACCTGCACTTCGGGATCCGCGAGCACGGCATGGGCGCGATCCTCAACGGGATGGCCCTGCACGGCGGCTTCCGCGTGTTCGGGGCGACGTTCCTCGTCTTCTCGGATTACATGCGCGGCGCGGTGCGCCTGTCGGCGCTCTCGCACATCCCCGTCACGTACGTCTGGACGCACGACTCCGTGTACGTCGGCGAGGACGGCCCGACGCACCAGCCGGTCGAGCACCTGATGGCGCTGCGCGTGATCCCCAACCTCGTCGTGCTGCGTCCCTGCGACGCGAACGAGACCGTGGAGGCGTGGCGCTACGCGCAGACGCATCGCTCGGGCCCCGTCGCGATCGTCCTCACCCGCCAGAACCTTCCGACCCTCGACCGCGCGGCGCTCGCGCCGGCCGCCGATCTCGCGCGCGGCGCCTACGTGCTCGCCGATGCCGACGGCGGCCAGCCGGACGCGATCGTGATCGCCACCGGCTCCGAGGTCGCGGGCGCGCTCGCCGCGCGCGAGCTCCTCGCCGCCGAGGGCGTCGGGGTGCGCGTCGTGTCGATGCCCTCCTGGGAGCTGTTCGAGGCGCAGGACGCCGCCTACCGCGAGTCCGTGCTGCCCGCCGCCGTCACGCGCCGCGTCTCGTACGAGGCCGGCGTGACCCAGGGCTGGGAGCGCTGGGTGGGCCTCGGCGGCGCCTGCGTCGGCATCGACCGCTTCGGCGCGTCGGCGCCGGGCGGTACGGTCGCCAAGGAGCTCGGGATGACGCCCGAGGCGGTGGCGGAGGCGGTGCGGCGCCTCGGCTGACGCCCCGGCGCCGGCTGTGCCACGATACCGACCAGCAGTAACCCCGGAGGATCCCGATCATGGCCGACCACGCAGACCACCATCACCACGCCGCGGCGGAGAAGCCGAACGCGAGCACGATGATGGGATTCGGGCTGTTCTTCGGGATCGCCGCCGTCCTCCTCGCGCTCGTCGCGTCGGTCCGCGGCGGCGTCCTGCTCGACATCACCGGCATCCTCGGCGTCGTCGCGATCGCGGTCGCCGTGCTCGCGGTCATCGTCGGCAAGGCGAAGGGCTGGCCGACGCGCGGGTTCGCCGCGGTCCTGCTGATGGGGGTCATGGCGCTGGCCACGTGGGCCGTCGTCGGCGTCTGGATCGGCGCCTAGCCGCTGACGGGTCCGCGCGCCCCCGCCGCCCCCCCCCACGTCGATCTCACCGGCCGTGGCGAGCGCCAGGGTGCAGTCCGCACCGGCGACCCTCAGCGTGATCACCCCGGCCAGCTCGTCGACCTCGGCGACGCGCGCGGTCGCCCCGGGCGTGAGGCCGCGCTCCGCGAGGTAGCGGAGCAGCCGGGGATCGCGATCGGACACGCGCAGGATCTCCACCTCGGCGCCCTCCGCCGCGTCCGCGAGCCGCCGCGACGGGATCGTGGGCACGGTGCCGTCGCGGGCGGGGATCGGATCGCCGTGCGGATCGCGGTCGGGCTGGCCGAGGGCGGCGGCGATGCGGTCCTCGAGGCCCTCGGAGATGACGTGCTCGAGGCGGTCGGCCTCGGCGTGCACCTCCTCCCACGACATGCCGAGCTGCTCGACGAGGTACAGCTCGAGCAGGCGATGGTGGCGCAGGATCTCGAGGGCCACGGCCTCGCCCTTCGGGGTCAGCACGACGCCGCGGTACGGGGCGTGCTCGACGAGGCCCGACTGGTCGAGTCGCTTCATCATCCCGGTCACGGACGCGGTGGAGACGACGAGCCGGTCGGCGAGTGCCTGCGTCTGGACGGGCGCACCGCCGGAGGCCTCGGCGATCTGGTGGATCGCCTTCAGGTAGTCCTCGATCGCGGGGCTGTACTCGCGCGCGCTCGTCGCCATCCGCGAAGCCTACCGACCGCCGAGAAGCCGCCGCACGATCTCGATCCGGGGGGCGACCGAGGCGGGGTCGATCCACTCGTCGGGGCCATGATCGCCGCCGCCGATCGGCCCCAGCCCGTCGACGGTCGGCACCCCCACGCTGGAGGACCACGAGCCGTCGGATGCGCCGGCCGATGACGCCTCGAGGACCGGGGCGCCGACCTCCGCCAGCAGTGCGAGCACCGCCTCGGCGAGGCCGTCGTCGCGCGTCAGGGGCGGGAAGCCGGGCTCGTCGGAGCGGGTGATGACCACGCCGTCGTGGCTGCCGAAGCGCTCCAGCTCGGCGATCGCCCAGCGCAGGTCCTCCATGGTGGCGGCGCGCAGGTCGATCGCGCCGAGGGCGTGGCCGGGGACGGTGTTCTTGACCTCGCCGGAGATCAGCTGGGTGACGGTGGCCTGCAGTCCCGGTCGGGCGCCGTGCAGCCGCTCCTCGATCCGGATCGCCTCGCGGGCGAGCGCCATCAGGGCGGAGCGGCCCTCGTCCCGTTCGGTGCCGGCGTGGGCGTCGCGCCCGACCGCCTCGAGCGTCAGCCAGGTGCTGGCCATCCGGGCGGTCACGATCGAGCCGTCCGCGCGGCCGCACTCGAGGCACAACGCGAGGTCGGCGCCGCGCCATTCGTCGAGGCAGGCGGGCGCCCACGAGCGAGCCTCCTCGTCGGGGACGATCCACATCTCGACGCGGCGGTGCCCGCTCGGGGGGTCGGGGGGGGGGGGGGGCGTCGCCGCCAGGCCGACCAGCAGTCCGCCCCGCATGTCGGCGACGCCGGGTCCGAGCACGCGGCCGTCGCGCCGCTCGAGCGGACGCGATGCGCTGGTGCCGGCGGGGTAGACGACGTCGTGGTGGCCCAGCAGCAGCGCGCGGCCCGGCCCCGTCCCGTCGAGGGCGATCACGAGCAGCGGCCCCTCCGGCGTGTCGCGGACCTCCACGGCCAGACCGTCGTCGCCCGCCCAGCCGGCCAGGAGCCGTGCGGATCGGGCGAGACCCGCGAGGTCGCCGGTCTGCGCGTCGACGGCGCAGAGCGCCGCGAGGCGCTCGCCGAACCCGGCGGGCAGCCCGTGCACGTCAGGCCCCGATCGCGACGCGGACCGGCTCGTGGCCGGCGACGCCGATGACGTCGCCATCGGCGAGCGTGCGACCGCGGCGCCCCTCGGGCTCGCCGTTCACCGACACGGCGCCCGCGGCGAGCAGCGCCTTGGCCTCCCCGCCGGTGTCGACGAGGCCCGCGAACTTCAGCAGCTGCCCGAGCGCGATGCCGCCCGGCCGCACCTCGACGTCGCGCACCCTAGCCGTGCGAGCAGCTGGAGCAGCCGCCGGCGGAGGCGGTGACCGCCTCATCCTCGCCCGCGGCCTCCTCGCCGTCCTTGAGCTGGAAGGACGAGCCGCAGCCGCAGCCCGCGACCGTGTTGGGGTTCGTGATGGAGAAGCCGGTGCCGTTGAGGCCGTCGACGAAGTCGATGTCCGCGCCGCTCAGGTACGGCATCGAGAAGGGATCGACGAGCACCTTGATGCCGTGCGCCTCGATCACCTCGTCGCCGTCCTGCGGTCCCGTGTCGAAGCCGAGCGCGTACTGGAAGCCGGAGCAGCCGCCGCCCTGCACGGCGACGCGCAGCGCCGTCAGCTCGGGATCGTCCTCGGCCGCGAGGAACTCGCGGACCTTGTCGGCTGCCTTCTCGGTGATGGTGATCATCTGCATCTCGTGGTTCGCGCGGAGCGGTACAGCGGCTGCGTGCCCGCCTCCCGCATTGTGCCTGCAATCGATCCAACGCGGAAGTCGCCCGGCGCATTCCCGCCGCGGCGGCTTGTGACAGACGACAGAGCGGGGGGTGGGCACCACGATGGCAGGCGCAGCGCGGCTTTGCGGCATTCGGCACGATCCGCGCCGACCGGGGTTTGTGGCGGCCGAGCCGCCCCTGCTACGGTTGCGAGGCCGGTGGCATGGGGCGCCGGCGCGACCGCGAACCGCCGGAGAACCGTGCTCGGAGACTGGGCCTCCTATCTCGTCTACCTGCTCTTCGCCGCCGGCATCGCCGGGAGCCTGCTCGCGGCCTCCCTCGCCTGGTCGCGGTTCTTCCATCGCAACCTGCGACCCGGCACCAGCAAGTCGCGCGCCTTCGAGTCGGGCGTGTCCGACGGCACGTTCCAGCCGTCGAACTTCTCCGTCAACTACTACCTGACGGCGATGCTCTTCATCATCTTCGACCTGGAGATCGTGTTCCTGTACCCGGTCGCGGTCAACCTCGACATGCTCGGCCTGTTCGGCCTGATCGAGCTCGCCATCTTCGTGGTCATCCTCGGCATCGGCTACGTCGACATCTGGCGCAAGGGGGCCCTCGAGTGGCACTGAGGCCCGACGAGCCCCACGAGCGCCCCGTCGCCGCGCCGCCATCGCCGACCCCGCCCGCCGGCGCGGTCGTGATCCCGCCTGCGCAGGTGCGCCGCTCGCTGCGCTCGACGGACCTCGATTCGGTGGTCATGACGACGACGGTCGAGAAGGTCTTCAAGATGGCCACCGCCAACTCGATGTGGCCGTTCGGCTTCGGCCTCGCCTGCTGCGCGATGGAGATGATCGCGATGATCTCCAGCGCGCGCTACGACGTCGCCCGCTTCGGCTCCGAGGTCGTGCGCGCGACGCCGCGCCAGTCCGACCTGATGATCGTGTCCGGCCGCGTCGCCCACAAGATGGCCGAGCCGATCCGCCAGCTCTACGAGCAGATGCTCGAGCCGAAGTACGTGATGGCGATGGGCGCGTGCTCCTCGACGGGCGGCATGTTCTCCAACTACTCGATCCTGCAGGGGGTCGACAAGATCGTCCCCGTCGACGTCTACGTGCCCGGCTGCCCGCCGCGCCCCGAGGCCGTCATGGAGGGCCTGATGGTGCTGCAGCAGCGCATCAAGTCGGGCATCCCGTCCGCCTCCCTGCAGCAGGAGTCGCAGTCGTGACGGACGCCATCCTCGCCGTCAACTCGCCGACCTGGGGCGAGCCCGATACCGCGGCCGCCGATCGCCTCGAGGCGGCGCTCGGCGCCGGCGCCATCGAGCGTCGCGTCGAGCATCGCGGCGAGCTCACGCTCGACGTGCCCGTCGAGCGCCTGCCCGAGATCTGCCGCTTCCTGCGCGACGAGGAGGGCTACGACCTGCTCTCGTCCGTTACCGGCGTCGACTACCTCGGCTACGCGGGCGAGGTCGCCGGCTACTGGGGCGGCGGCTCCGACGGCCGCGACCTCAACCGCTCCGCGTCGGCCGGCAAGCGCGCCGTGCCGGAGGCGCCCGGCCCGAAGCGCTTCGGCGTGTCCGTGGCGCTCGCGAAGGTCCTGACCGTGGCCGACGGCGGGCATCGCCGCCTGCGCGTCCGCGTCTGGGTCGACGAGGGCGAGGCCGTGCCGACCCTGACCGGCGTCTACCCGTCGGCCGACTTCCACGAGCGCGAGGCGTGGGACCTGCTCGGGATCCCGTTCGCGGGCCACCCGAACCTGCGTCGCATCCTGATGCCGGAGGACTGGGGCGGCCATCCGCAGCGCAAGGACTACCCGCTGGGCGGCGAGCCCGTCCAGTTCTCGGACGAGGTGTAGGAGTGGCGGCGACCGAGGCACCCAAGACCTGGCCGAAGTTGGAGATCCTGCGCCCGGTCCCGAGCGAGCTGCACCCGACGACGGACAACCCGGACCTGCTCGAGATCAACCTCGGTCCGAACCACCCGTCGACGCACGGCGTGCTGCGGCTCGTGACGACGCTCGACGGCGAGGTCGTCGTCGGCCTCAAGTGCGAGATCGGCTACGTCCACACGGGCATCGAGAAGAACATCGAGCAGAAGACGTACTGGAAGGCGATCCCGTACGTGCCGCGGATGGACTACCTGTCCTTCTTCAGCGGCGAGACCGCCTTCTGCATGGCGGTCGAGAAGGCGCTCGAGCTCGAGGTGCCGCGCCGCGCCGAGTGGATCCGCGTGCTCTTCCAGGAGCTCGCGCGACTGCACTCGCACCTGATCTTCCTCGGCACCGGGTCCGTCGACCTCGGCGGGATCGCGCTGCTCTTCTACTGCTTCCGCGCGCGCGACGAGGTGCTCGACCTGTTCGAGATGGTCACCGGCCAGCGCATGCACCCGCGCTACTGCCAGGTCGGCGGCGTCGCCGAGGACCTGCCGAAGGGCTTCGAGCCGAAGTGCCGCTCCTTCATCGCCTTCATGCGCGACCAGGTCGACCAGTACGACGAGCTGATCGGCGCCAACCCGATCTGGGGGCAGCGCACGAAGGGCATCGGCGTGCTGCCGCCCGACTTCGCGCTGCAGATGGGCATGACGGGCCCGAACCTGCGCGCGTCGGGCGTGCCCTACGACCTGCGTTCCGCCAACGGCGGCTACGGCGCCTACCGCGAGATCGGCTACACCCCGGTCACCGAGCAGGCGGGTGACACGCACGCGCGCTTCCGCGTCCGCATCGAGGAGATGCGCGCCTCGCTCGACGTGATCGAGAAGGTCCTCGACGGCATCCCGTCGGGCCCCGTGATCGCGGACGACCGCAAGGTCGTGCTGCCGCCGCGCCACGAGCTGCACACCTCGATGGAGTCCCTGATCCACCACTTCAAGCTCGTCACCGAGGGCTTCACCGTGCCGGCCGGCGAGGTCTACGCGCCGATCGAGTCGGCGCGGCGAGTTCGGCTTCCACCTCGTCTCCGACGGCGGCCCGAAGCCGTGGCGGGTGCGCCTGCGCAGCCCCTCGCTGGTGCTGCTGCAGTCCCTCGCCGCGCTCTGCCAGGGCGTCTACCTGGCCGACCTGATCGCGATCCTCGCCTCCATCGACCCGGTGCTGGGGGACGTCGACCGCTGATGGCCGCCGACCTCTACGACCAGATCCAGCTCGAGATCGCCAAGTACCCGGATCGCCGGGGCGCGATCCTGCCGGCCCTGCGCCACGCGCAGGAGCACTACGGCTGGCTGTCGCCGGAGGCGCTCGAGGCGGTGGCCGAGGCGCTCGACCTGTCGCCGGCCCGCTGCCTCGCCGTCGCCTCCTTCTACGACATGTTCTTCCTGCAGCCCGTCGGCAGCCACGTCGTCGAGGTCTGCACCAACCTCTCGTGCGCGCTCGTCGGCTCCGACGTCGTCCTGCGCCGCTTCGAGGACGAGCTCGGCGTCCGCGCCCCCGGCACGTCGGAGGACGGGGCGATCACGCTGCGCCGCGTCGAGTGCCTCGGCGGCTGCGGCTGGGGCCCGGTCGTGAGCGTCGACGAGGACTACCAGGAGCACTTCAAGCCCGAGGACGTCGCCCCGCTCTGCGAGCGGCTGCGCGCCTCCCGACCCGCTGAGAGCCATGCCTGAGGCACCGACCTTCGCCGATCCGACCGAGTCCTCGATCCTGCTGCCGTTCGCCGGCTCGCGCCGCGAGATCGGCGAGTACGAGCAGCACGGCGGGTACGACGCGCTGCGCAAGGCCGTCGGCATGACGTCCGAGCAGCTCGTGGAGGAGATGATCGCCTCCAACCTGCGCGGCCGCGGCGGCGCGGGCTTCCCGGCCGGCCGCAAGGCCTCGTTCCTCGCACCGGGCGGCGAGCGCTACCTCGTGATCAACGGCGACGAGTCCGAGCCGGGCACGTTCAAGGACCGCGAGATCATCCTGCGCAACCCGCACATGCTGATCGAGGGCGTCCTCATCTACCTGTGGATGATCCGGGGGACAGCGGCCTACATCTACATCCGCGGCGAGTACCACAAGGAGGCCGCGATCCTCGAGGGCGCGATCGCGCAGGCCCGCGAGAAGGGCTACGTCGGCTCGCCGCTGCTCGGCACCGACTACGTTCCGGAGATCCACGTGCACCGCGGCGCCGGCGCCTACATCTGCGGCGAGGAGACGGCGCTGCTGTCGTCGCTCAACGGCGATCGCGGCCAGCCGACGGCGAAGCCGCCGTTCCCGGCCGTTTCGGGCGCCTTCAAGAAGCCGACGCTGCTGAACAACGTCGAGACCGTCGCCACCGTGCCGGTCATCATCGGCATGGGCGGCGCGGCCTACGCGGGCATCGGCACCGAGCAGTCGACGGGCACCAAGATGTTCTCGCTGTCGGGCCACGTCCGCAACCCGGGCAACTACGAGATGCCCCTGTCGGCGACGTACCGCGACCTGATCGAGGGCAAGGGCGGCGGGCTGCCCGAGGGCCGCACGCTGAAGGCGTTCGTGCCTGGCGGCTCGTCGATGCCGATCCTGATGCCGAACCAGATCGACACGGGTCTCGCCTTCGAGGCCGTCGTCGCGGCCGGCTCGATGGCCGGCTCGGGCGCGGTCATCGTCGTCGACGACCGCACCTGCATGGTGCGCTTCGCGCTGCGTACCGCCGAGTTCTACATGCACGAGTCGTGCGGCAAGTGCACGCCGTGCCGCGAGGGCACCCGCTGGATCACGGAGCTCCTGCGCAAGCAGGAGGCGGGCCTCGGCAGCACGGCGGAGATCGACCTCCTGCTCGACATCTGCGACCGCGTCGAGGGCAACTGCCTGTGCGTCCTCGGCGACGCCTGCGCGATGCCGGTGCGCAGCCACATCCGCAACTTCCGGCACGAGTTCGAGGAGCACTGCCGCCTCGGCCGCTGCCCCTGCCCCGACGACGCGCCGATGAGCGAGCTCTACCCGCCGCTTCTGAAGGCGCCGCTGCCGATGGTGACCGCTCCGTGAGCGCGACGGAGCCGGCGGTGGAGACCGTCACGCTGACGATCGACGGGCGCGAGCTGACCGTGCCGAAGGGCACGCCGCTCGTCGTCGCCGCAGCCGAGGGCGTCGGGGTCGAGATCCCCGTCTTCTGCTACGAGCCGCGGCTCGGGCCGCCGATCGGCGCCTGCCGCATGTGCCTGGTCGAGGTCGAGGGCGCGCCGAAGCTGCAGGCCGCCTGCACGATGACCTGCGCGGACGGCATGGTCGTGCGCACCGCCGAGGCCTCCGAGCAGGCCAAGGAGGCGCAGGATGCCGTCCTCGAGTTCATCCTGCTCAACCATCCGCTCGACTGCCCCGTCTGCGACAAGGGCGGCGAGTGCCCGCTGCAGGACCTGACCTTCCGCTACGGGCCGGGCTCGTCGCGGATGACGCTGCCGAAGCGCACCTATGAGAAGCCGCTGCCGATCTCGCCGTCGATCGTCCTCGACCGCGAGCGCTGCATCCTCTGCTACCGCTGCACGCGCTTCTCCGGCGACGTCGCCGAGGACGGCGAGCTCGTCGCCCGCGAGCGCGGCGCGCAGAGCGTGATCGCCACCTTCGACGAGAAGCCGTACGCGAACGCGTTCTCCGGCAACGTCACCGAGCTGTGCCCCGTCGGCGCGCTCCTGCCCACGGCATACCGCTTCAAGGCGCGGCCGTGGGAGATCGTCAACGTGCCGACCGTCTGCACGGGCTGTGCGACGGGCTGCAACACCTGGTCGACCCTGCGCGAGGGCAAGGTCGAGCGGATCCTGTCGCGCAACCACCCGGACGTGGATGGCGGCTGGCTCTGCGACAAGGGCCGCTTCGCCCGCTACGAGCCGCGCGACGAGCGGATCGCCCAGCCCCTCGAGCGCGGCCAGGCCGGCCTCGAGCCGGCGGCCTGGGACGACGCGCTGCGCACGGTCGCCCAGCGCCTGCGCCACCACGCCGCCGCCGACGGCCCCGGTGCGGTCGCCATCCTCACCGGCGGCGCGCTGACGAACGAGGAGGCGCTCGCCTGGAGCCGCATCGCCCAGGACCTCGGCGCGCGCACCGCGTCGGCGCCCCTGGCGGCGCCCGCCGAGCTCGAGCTCGTCGACCCGTACGCCGCGACGCTCGCCGACCTGGAGCGCGCGGACCTCGTACTCGTCGTCGGCGACCAGGAGCCCGCCGACCGCGCGGGCACGATCGATCTGCGCATCCGCCAGGCGCGTCGCGACGGCGCGCACCTCGCGATCGTCGGCCCCGGCGGCACGAGCCTCGAGGCCGACGCCCGCACCTCCCTGCGCACGCTGCCCGGCGCGGGTTCCGCCGCCCTCGCCGCCCTCGTCGCCGCCGCGCTCGAGGCGGACGGCGAGCGGGTCCGCGGGGACGCGGGCGCCGCGGGTGGGGTGGAGGAGCTCGCCGGCCTCGCCGGGGCCGAGGTGGCCCCGCTGCGCTCGCTCGCCGCTGCGCTCGCCGACGCCGAACGTCCCGTCCTCGTCGTCACCGACCCCGTCGCCGCCACCGAGCTCGCGCACGCGGGCTGGGCGCTCGGCCTCGATCGCACGGACGGCGGCATCCTGCCGCTGCCGGTCGGCCCCAACGAGCGCGGCGAGCGCGCCGTCGGCCTCGTCGGCGGCTGGGACGAGGTGCTGCCCGCGCTCGAGGCGGGGGAGATCTCGGCCATCGCGCTCGTCGGCTGCGACCCCGTCGTGGAGGGCGTCGACGGCGAGCGCTGGCAGATGGCCCTCGCCCAGGCGCCCGTCGTCGTCGCCGTGGCCGCCTTCACGAACGGCGTCACCGCGCAGGCGCAGGTCGTGCTGCCGCTCGACGCCGAGCACGAGCGCGACGGCAGCGTCATGAACCTCGAGGGCCGCGTCCAGCGCGTGCGCCCCTCGCTGGCGCCCGTTGCGGGCGTGCCGCTGGTCGAGTGGACGAGCCGCCTCGCCGGCTTCCTCGACGTCGCGACCGCGCCGAGCGCCGCCAAGGCCTTCGCGCTGCTCGCCGAGGGCAACCCCGCCTTCGCCGGCCTCGCCTGGGGCGAGCTCGGCGACCGCGCGCCGCTGCACCGCGCCCGCCCGACGGCCCAGGCGGTGCCCGCCATGGCCCCGCAGGCGCCGCCCGCCGCCCCGCCCGACGGCGCGTTCCGGCTGATCGCGCCGCGCCCCCTCTTCAGCGGCGCCGCCGTCGAGCGCACGCCGACCCTCGCCCACCAGCGCGCCCCGTGGGTCGGGCTCGCCCACGCGGACGCCGAGCGGCTCGGGATCAAGCGCGGTGACGAGGTCTCCGTCCGCCACGCCGCGGGCGAGCACACCGGCCTGGTCCGCATCTCGCGACGCCAGCTGCCCGGCAGCGTCCGCATCAACTGGCGCGGCGCCCCCGCCGGCCCGAGCGCGACGGTGGAGGCCCGCTAGCCCGTTCCCCCATGGTCGACGGCGTCCTCGCAACCATCATCAAGGCCTTCGTCCTGGTCAACGTCCTGATGGGCTTCTTCGCCCTGATGACGTGGGTCGAGCGCAAGCTGATCGGCCGCTTCCAGGTCCGCTACGGACCGAACCGCGTCGGCCCGTTCGGCCTCCTGCAGCCGATCGCCGACCTCGGCAAGATGCTGCAGAAGGAGAACATGGTCCCCGAGGGCGCGCGACCGAAGCTGTACATGGCCGCGCCCTTCATCGCGATGACGTGCGCGATCGGCGCGTTCGGCCTGATGCCGTTCGGCGGGATCGCGACGCTGCCCTTCACCGACTACCAGTTCCACCTCTACATCGCCGACACGACCGTCTCGCTGCTGGTCGTCGCCGCGATCGGGTCGCTCGGCTTCTACGGCCTCCTGATCGGCGGCTGGGCGTCCGGCTCGAAGTACGCGCTGCTCGGCGGCATGCGCGCGATCGCCCAGCTCGTCTCCTACGAGGTCGCCTTCACGCTGGCCGTGATCGGCGTCGTCATCCAGGCCGGCTCGCTGTCCTTCATCACGATCTCGGACGCGCAGACGCCGCTGTGGTTCATCATCCCGCAGTTCCTCGGCTTCCTCGTCTTCTTCGTCGCCGCGGTGGCCGAGTCGAACCGGCCGCCGTTCGACCTCGTGGAGGCGGACGGCGAGGTCGTCGCCGGCTACCACACGGAGTACGGCGGTATGCGCTACGCGATGTTCGCGGCCGCCGAGTTCATCAACGCCATCACCCTGTCCGCGCTGGCCGCCGTGCTCTTCCTCGGCGGACCGAACGGGCCCTTCCTGCCCGGCCCCCTGTGGATGCTGATCAAGATCGGCGCCTTCCTGTTCGTGCTGATCTGGATCCGCGCGACCCTGCCGCGCGTCCGCTTCGACCAGCTGATGAAGCTGGGCTGGAAGGTGCTGTTGCCCGTGGCCACCCTCAACCTGCTGCTGACGGCCGTCGCAGTGGTGTACCTCTAGGAGCCGCCGCCATGCTCGATCAGGTCAAGGGCTTCTCCACGACGTTCCGGCATCTCTTCCAGAAGCCGGTCACCCAGCAGTACCCCGAGTACAAGCGGCCCGTGTATCCGCGCTTCCGGGGCCGCCACCAGCTGCACCGCCACGACAACGGGCTCGAGAAGTGCGTCGGCTGCTCGCTCTGCGCCGCGGCCTGCCCGTCGGACTGCATCCGCGTCGTGCCCGCGGAGAACACGCCGGACAACCGCGTCTCCGCCGGCGAGCGCTACGCCCGCATCTACGAGATCAACATGGCGCGCTGCATCTTCTGCGGCTACTGCGAACTGGCCTGCCCGTTCGACGCGATCACGCTCGGCAACGACTTCGAGCTCTCGGAGATCTCGCGCGAGGCGCTCGTGTACACGAAGAGCATGCTGCTCGAGAAGCCCGCGCTGAGGACCCCGTCCCAGGCCGTCGACCCGTACGACGTACCCGCGCAGGAGATGGAGCGCGTGCTCGGCATGTACGACATCACCACCGCCACCAACCCCGAGGGCGCCGAGTAGTGGCGATCGTCGTCTTCTTCATCGCCGCCGCCCTGGCGATCGCCGCGGCCGTCGCCGTCGTCGCGCAGCGCAACCCGTTCGTGTCCGCGCTCGGGCTGCTCGGCAACCTCGCCTCCGTGGCGGCCCTGATGCTGCTGCTCGAGGCGCAGTTCGTGGCCGCCGCGCAGGTGATCGTCTACGCCGGCGCGATCATGGTGATGTTCCTGTTCGTGATCGCCTACGTCGGGCCGCGCGGCGAGATCGGCCCGGGTGCGCGCAAGCCGTGGCAGGCCGTGCTCGCGGTGGTCGCCGGGATCCTGATCGTCACCCAGATCGTGCTCGTGGTGTTCACGACGGACTTCGGCAAGGCCGTCTCCGTCGACGCCGCGTTCGGCAGCCCGGCCGCCGTCGGCGAGGCCTTCGTGACGCAGTACGTGCTCGCCTTCGAGCTCGTCAGCGTGGTGCTGTTCATGGCCGCCGTCGCAGGCGTCCTGTTCGGCGCCGGCGGGCGTCCGCGACGGCTGACGACCGAGGAGGTCCAGAGCAAGGAGGGCGAGGCCGAGGCGCGTCGCCGTGCCGCCTCCCGTGCGCTGCTCGACCAGACCGCGGCCGAGCGCGGGGAGGGGGCGCGATGACGCCCGAGCTGCCCGTCTACCTCGGCCTCAGCGCGATCCTGTTCGGGATCGGTCTGGTCGGCGTGCTCCTGCGTCGCAGCCCGCTGACGACGCTGCTCTCGCTCGAGGTGATGCTGAACTCCGTCAACCTGACCCTGGTCGCCTTCTCGCGGCAGGTGGGCGGCACGGACGGCCAGGTCTTCGCCCTCGTCGTGATGGGCATCGCCGCCGCCGAGGTCGTCGTCGGCCTCGGCCTCGTCGTCGCCATGACGCGCCGCGAGATGGTCCTCGACACCGATGAGCTGAGGTCGATGAGCGGATGACCGGACTCGTCTGGATCGCCCTCGCCCTGCCCCTCGCCGGCGCCGCCGTGCTGGCCGTGCTCGGCACGCGCCTGCCCGCCCGCGGGGCCGGCTGGCTCGCGTCGCTCGTGATGCTCGCCGCCTTCGTCTGCTCGGCGATCGCCACGATCATGCTGGCGAGCCGCCCGCACGAGGAGCGCGCCGTCGTGCAGACGGCGTGGACGTGGTTGACCGCCGGCGGTCTCCAGGTCGGCCTCGACCTCTGGTTCGACGAGCTGACGGCGGTGATGCTGCTCGTGGTCACCGGCATCGGCTTCCTGATCCACGTCTACTCGATCGGCTACATGAAGGGCGACGAGCAGGAGCGGCGCTTCTTCGCCTACCTGAACCTGTTCGTCTTCTCGATGCTGCTGCTCGTCGTCGCGGGCGACCTCGTGCTGCTGCTCGCCGGCTGGGGCCTCGTCGGCCTCTCGTCCTACCTCTTGATCGGCTACTGGCACCAGAAGCCGTCGGCGGTCAAGGCGGCCAAGAAGGCGTTCGTGATGAACGCGATCGGCGACGTCGGCCTCGCGCTCGGCATCTTCCTGCTGTTCGTCGAGCTCGGCACGACCGCGTATCGCGGCATCTTCGCGAGCGCCGCCCAGCTCGACACGTGGACCGCGACGGTGGCCTGCCTGCTGCTGCTCGTCGGCGCGCTCGCCAAGTCGGCCCAGCTGCCGCTGCACACGTGGCTGCCCGACGCGATGGAGGGCCCGACCCCCGTCTCGGCGCTGATCCACGCCGCCACCATGGTGACCGCCGGCGTCTACCTGATCGCCCGCATGAACCCGCTCTTCCACGAGGCGCCGTTCGCGCTCGAGACCGTCGTCGTGATCGGCGTCCTCGGCCTGCTGATGGCGGGCGCGATCGCCCTCGTGCAGACCGACATCAAGCGCATCATCGCCTTCTCCACGATGAGCCAGATCGCCTACATGTTCGTCGGCGTCGGCCTCGGCGCGTACTGGGCGGGCATCTTCCACCTCTTCACGCACGCCTTCTTCAAGGCCCTCCTGTTCATGGGCGCCGGCCTCGTCATCCACGCGCTCCACGGCGAGCAGGACGTGCGCAACATGGGCGGCCTGCGGCGCGTGATGCCGAAGACGTACTTCTGCATGCTGATCGGCGCCCTCGCCCTCGTCGGCATCTTCCCGCTGTCGGGCGGCTTCTCGAAGGACGCGATCCTCAGCTCCGCGCTCGAGGTCGGCACGCCGCTGGCCTGGATCGCCTACATCGCGGGCCTCGCCGGCGCGCTGTTGACGGGCATCTACACGTTCCGGCTGATGTTCCTCGTCTTCCACCGCCGCATGACGCCGTACGCGGAGGCCGTCGCGCCGAAGGCCGTCCAGCACCACGGCGAGGGCCCGAGCTCGATGCTGTGGCCGGTCTACATCCTGACCGTCGGCGCCGCCTTCGCGGGCCTCCTGCAGATCCCCGGCCTGACGCACGTCTTCCTCGACTGGCTGGAGCCGATCGCGCCGAGCGGGATGGTCGAGCCGAGCGCGCTCCAGGAGTGGATCACGACCCTGATCGCGGTCACCATCGGCACGGTCGGCATCGCCATCGCCGGGCACCTGTACCTGCGCGAGAACGACGCGACCGAGCGGATGCGGCTCGGCGGTGGCCGGCTGGTCGGCCACGCCCTCGAGCGCCGGCTCTACTGGGACGACCTCTACGCCGTCGTCTTCGAGCGCCCCGCGCAGTGGCTCGCCGCGTTCCTCCGGCGCGGCGTCGACCAGCCCGCCGCCGGCTGGCTGCCGACGGACGGCGTCGGCACGTTCTCCGCCTTCCTCGGGCGCAGCTTCAACGCGATCGAGAACGGCGTCGTGCGCTCCTACGCGCTGGTGCTGGTGCTCGGCGTCGCGGCGCTCCTGCTCTTCGTCCTGGTGCGGGCCGCCTGATGACCGTCACCACCCTCATCGCCGTCCCGTTCGCCCTCGGCATCGTGCTGCTCCTGGTGCCGTTCGCGCGGCGGCTGGCCGGCTACCTGGCCCTGCTGGTCGCGCTCGCGGTCCTCGGCGCCGTGATCGGCCTGATCTACCGCTTCGAGCCTGCCGGGGGCTACCAGTTCGGCGACGACGCGGCGTGGATCCCGCAGCTCGGGATCCGCTGGAGCGTCGCGCTCGACGGGGTCGGCCTGGCGATGACCGCCGTCACCGCGCTCGTCGTCGCGTGCGCGATCGGCTACGGGATGTGGGCGGGACGCGACCGCTCGCACGCCGCCTTCGGCCTGCTGCTCGTGACGGAGGCGTTCCTGTTCCTCGTCTTCGCCGCGCGCGACCTGTTCGTCTTCTACGTCGGGTTCGAGGGGATGCTGATCCCGCTCCTCGTCCTGCTCGCCGTGTGGGGCGGCGCGGGCCGTCGCCGCGCGATGGTCCAGGTGATCGCCTACACCGCCGTCGGCACGTTGCTGATGCTGGTCGCCATCCTCTGGCTCGGGCTGACGGCGCCCGGCGGCCCCGACTTCTCGATGGCCGCCGCGATCGGCCGTGGCGGCGCCCTCGCCTTCTGGGCCTTCGCGCTGGCCTTCGCGATCAAGTCGCCCCTGTTCCCGTTCCACGGCTGGGTGATGCCGGCCTACCGCCAGTCCTCGCCCGAGGTCGCCGCGGTCCTGTCCGGCGTCGCCTCGAAGGCGGGCGGCTTCGCGTTCCTCGCGGTGCTCGTGCCGCTGTTCCCGGCGCAGTCCGCCGAGTACGCGTGGCTGTTCATCGCGCTCGGCCTCGTCGGCTTCCTGTGGGGCGCCCTGCTCGCCTTCCGGCAGCCCGACGGCCGTGGCGTGATCGCGTACTCCTCGGTCGCGCAGATGTCGTTCGTGATCCTCGGCGTGTTCCTGCTCACCACGCAGGGCGCGACGGGCGCCACGTTCCAGATGGTCAACCACGCCCTCGTGTCCGCCGCGCTGTTCCTGCTCGCCGGCTGGCTCGAGACGCAGGCGGGATCGGGCGACTTCCGCCACCTCGGCGGCCTCGCCCGCAGCCGTCCGGTGCTCGCCACCGTCGCGATCGTCCTGGGCATGGCCGCCCTCGCCGTGCCGGGCTCGAGCGTGTTCGCCTCCGAGTTCCTGATCCTGCTCGCGGCCTTCGCCGACGCGTGGTGGCTCGGCGCCCTCGCCTCGCTCGGCATCGTGCTGGCCGCGATGTACATGCTGCGCTGGATCTCCGCCGTGCTGCACGAGCGCGAGGGCGACCTCGTCGGCCAGCTGCGCCCGCCGGATCTGCGCTCGGGCGCGCTGCTCTGCATCCTGCCGCTCGTGCTCGCCCTGATCGGCCTCAGCCTCGCCCCGGCCCAGCTGACGGAGCGCGTCGAGGACGCGGGCTCCGCCATGATCGCCGCCGCGCACCTCGAGCAGGGGGACGATCGGTGATCGAGTACCCCGTGATCGACTGGTGGGCGGTCGCGCCCGACATCGCGATGGGCGTCGGCGCCGCCGTGACGCTGCTGATCGCGGCGTTCCTGCGCGGCCGCGGCCGCGGCATCGGCTTCGTCGTCGGGCTCGCCACCGCGGCCGTCGTCGCGGGCCTCGCGATCGCCCAGTGGGGCGACGCGCCCGTCTCCACCATCGCCGACACGATGGTCGTCGACCAGGTCACGCAGATCAGCCGCATCGCCGTCTCGGCGTGCCTCGTGCTGACCCTGATCGCCGCGTTCGGCTGGAGCCGCCTGCGCGACTCCGGCGCCGAGTTCGCCGCGCTGCTCCTGTTCGCCGCCGCCGGCATGAACCTCGTCGCCGCCGCCAGCTCGTTCATGACGCTGTTCGTCGCCCTCGAGCTGTTCTCGATCTCGCTGTACGCGCTGAGCGGGTTCGCCCGCGACCGCTGGTCGCTCGAGGCGGGCTTCAAGTACCTCGTGCTCGGCACGATCGGCTCGGTGATCCTCGTCTACGGCGCCGCGTTCCTGTACGGCGCGACGGGATCGTTCCAGTTCTCCGAGGTCGCGGCCGGACTCGAGGAGACGGGCAGCGGCGACCTGCTGGTGGTCGCAGGCGGCGTCCTCGTCCTCGTCGGCCTCGCCTTCAAGGTCGGCGCGGTCCCGTTCCACATGTGGGTCCCCGACGTCTACGAGGGCGCCCCGACGCCGGTCACCGGCTTCATGGCCGCCGGCACGAAGATCGTCGCGTTCATCATGATGGCCCGCGTCCTGTACGAGGCCCTGCCCGCCCTGCGCGACACGTGGGAGCCCGCGCTCGTCGCCATGGCCGTGGCCACGATGGTGCTCGCCGCGATCGCCGCCCTCGTGCAGAGCAACGTCAAGCGCATGCTCGCCTACGCCCTCGTCGGCTCGTCGGGGTACGCCCTGATCGCCGTGATCGTCGGCGGCGAGCAGGGGCTGCGGGCGCTGCTCTTCTACCTGGTCGCCGCCGCGCCGCTCGCCCTCGGCGCCTTCGCCGTGATCGCGCTCCACGAGCGCGACGTGGACGGTCCCGCCACGCTCGAGTCGCTGCGGGCGTGGGGCTTCGACCGGCCGCTCGCCGGGCTCGCCATGACGGTCTTCCTGCTCGGCTTCGCCGGCTTCCCGCTGACCGCTGGCTTCATCGGCAAGTTCCTCGTCTTCGGCAGCGCCGTCCAGTCGGACCAGTGGACCTGGCTCGCCGTGGTCGGCGCGCTGACCTCCGTCGTCAGCCTCGGCTACCTGCTGCGCGTGATCGCCGCCCTCTACGACCGCAGCGCCCGCAGCGACGTGCTGCTGCCGGCCGCGCCGGGCTTCGGATCGCTCAACCTCGTGATCGTCGTCTGCCTCGTGCTGGTGATCGCCCTCGGCGTCGCGCCGGGCCTCGGCATCGACTGGGCGGGCGAGGCGGCTCGCACGCTCGCCGCCGGCCGCTAGCGCGCGCCGCAGCGCCTAGGATTGGCCCCGTCAGCGACGTGAGGGGAGCCCGGATGCCCGAGAACACCACCATCACCTGGTACGGCCACGCCACCTGGGGCATCCAGACGCCCGGCGGAGTGCACGTCGTCGTCGATCCGTGGATCGAGGGCAATCCGGCGAGCCCGCCCGCCGCGGCGGAGCTCGCGGGCGACGTCGTCCTGGTCACGCACGGACACGCCGATCACGTCGCCGACGCCGCCGCCGTCGCGGCGCGGGGCGGCGCGACCGTCGTCGCCCAGTACGAGATCGCCGGCTGGCTCGGCGAGCAGGGCGTCGAGGACGCCATCGGCATGAACACGGGCGGCACCGTCGAGGTGCGCGGCCTCAAGGCCACGATGACGCAGGCCTTCCACTCGAGCAGCCTCCCCGACGGCGGCTACGGCGGCGACCCCGTCGGCTACGTGCTCGAACTCGAGTCGGGCCAGCGCATCTACATCGCCGGCGACACCGGCGTCTTCGGCGACATGGCGCTGATCCGCGAGCTCTACGAGCCGGTGCTGGCGATCCTGCCGATCGGCGACCTCTACACGATGGGGCCGTTCCAGGCCGCCCACGCGGTGCGGCTGCTCGGCGTCCAGCACGTGATCGGCTCGCACTGGGGCACCTTCGACGCCCTCACCGGCACCCCCGCGGCGCTGCGCGACGAGCTCGCCAAGCTCGGGCTCGGCGACGTCAGCGTGCACGAGCTCGCGCCCGGCGAGTCGCTGTAGGGCGTGACCTTCTCGATCGCCGCCGTCGACCGCGCCACGGGTGCTGTCGGCGCGGCCGCGGCCACGCGGTTTCTGGCGGTCGGGGCGGGGGTGCTGTGGGCCGAGCCCGGGGTGGGCGCGGTCTGCACGCAGGCCACGACCCGGATCGCGTACGGGCCCGAGTGCCTGGAGCTGCTCCGGGCCGGACGTGATCCGGACGCGGTGGTCGCGCACGCGACGGCGGCCGACGAGGGCAGCGCGGATCGGCAGCTCGCGGTGGTGGATGCCGATGGCCGTGGCGCCACGTTCACCGGCGCGCGCTGCTTCGACTGGGCCGGCGGGCGCGTGCTCGGGGACGCCACGGTGCAGGGCAACATCCTGATCGGCCCGGACGTGCTCGAGGCGATGGCGGCGGCGTGGGAGGCGAGTGCGGGGCGACCGCTCGAGGAGCGCCTGCTCGCCGCGCTCGGCGCGGGCGACGCCACCGGCGGCGACCGGCGCGGCCGCCAGTCGGCGGCCCTGCCCGTGCGCCGTGCGGACGGCGCGGATCCCGTCGACCTGCGCGTCGACGACCATCCCGAGCCCCTCGTCGAGCTCGAGCGGCTGCTCGGGGAGTTCCGGCTCGTCTACGGCACGACGCCCACGGAGCAGTGGCTCCCGATCACGGGCGAGACCGCCAGGCGCCTGCGCGTCGCCCTCGGCCTCGGGCCGGGCGTCTGGGATGAGGAGCTGCGCGCCGCCCTCGTCCGCCGCGTGTTCGACGACAACCTCGACGGGCGCTGGGACGGCGGCGACCGGCTCGACCCGGTCGTGGTCGAGCGCCTGCTCCGCTAGACGATCTTCAGCGGCTTTCTGATGCGCTGCACCGGGTCCTGGGTGCGCATCCCGTGCAGCCGCTCGGCGAGCTCGCGGATCGCGACCGCGGCGGGCGCGTCGGGCTGGGAGACCGTGAAGGGCACGCCGGCGTCGCCGCCCTCGCGCAGCGCGGGCTCGAGGGGGATCTGGGCGAGCAGCGGCACGTCGAGGTGCTCGGCGAGGGAGGCGCCGCCGCCTGACCCGAACAGCTCGTCCCGCTCGCCGCAGCACGGGCAGACGCGGTAGGCCATGTTCTCGACGACGCCGACGACGCGCATGTTGACGCGCTCGGAGACGGCGGCGGCGCGCTCGGCGACGCGCTGCGCGGCGGCCTGCGGCGTGGTCACGACGACGGCCTCGCTGGCCGGCAGCAGGCTGCCGAGCGAGATCGCGACGTCGCCGGTGCCGGGCGGCATGTCGATCAGCAGCACGTCGAGCTCGCCCCAGTGGACGTCCGAGAGGAACTGCTGCATCGCCTTGTGCAGCATCGGCCCGCGCCAGAGCACGGCACCGCCCTCGTCCATGAAGTAGCCGATCGAGATCGTCTTGAGGCCGTACGCGACCGGCGGCACGATCATCTGGTCGACGGTCACGGGTCGCTGGTGGATGCCGAGCATGCCGGGCACGGAGAAGCCGTAGATGTCGGCGTCGATGACGCCCACCTCGAGGCCGAGCCCCTGGAAGGCGATCGCGAGGTTGACCGTCAGGGACGACTTGCCGACGCCGCCCTTGCCGGAGGCGACGGCGATCACGCGGGTCCGCGGCGACACGGAGAGCTCGCCGGCGGGTGCCGGCGGGCGGCCGCCGCGCAGGCGCGTGGCGAGCTGGGCGCGCTCGTCCTCGGTCATGCTCGTGAAGTCGACGTGGACGCGGGTCACGCCGTCGACCGCGCCGACCTCGCGGCGCACGTCCTGATCGATCGTGGCCTTCAGCGGGCAGCCGGGGATCGTCAGCGCGACGCCGACGGTGACGGCGCCGTCCGCCTCGATCCCGATGCCGCGCACCATCTGCAGCGTGACGAGGTCCTGCTTGAGTTCGGGATCGATGACCCGGGTCAGCGCGTCGCGGACCTGCTCCTCGGTGATCGCCATGCCCGAAGGCTACCCGTTCGCCGGCTGGGGGCCATCGAGGGTGCGGATCACGAGCCCGTCGAGGGTCTTGGGGTAGAAGTAGGTGCTCTTCTGCGGCATCACGTCGCCGGCCAGCGCCACCGCCTCGACCTCGCGCACCGAGGGCGCGCGGAGGATGAAGGCCACGTCGCCGGACTCCTCGACCTTGGCCGCGGCGTCATCCGAGTAGGCGGTGTAGCGGATGCGGTCGGTGGTGGCGACCACGTCGGCGGTGAGGCCGAGCAGGGGGCCCAGGATGCGGTCCTGCAGCAGCACCGCGTCGATCCGCTGGAGAGGGGTGGTGGCGCGCTCGCCCGGGGGCGCGGACACGAGCAGCGGCGGGTGGTCGCGACGGACGAGGCCGAAGACGCCATGGTCGTGGGGGATCGGCGCCATCGCCTGCTCGAGCTGGACCATTCCGTCGCCCGCCTCGCGCACCTCGAATCCGGCGGCGGCCAGTCGCTCGGGCAGGGCCGCCTGGTCGGCAGGGGCGATGCCGCCGACGATGCGGTGGATCGGGAAGATCACGAGGCCCGGGCTGGCGCCGTTCGTGAGGTACATCATCATCGCGTTCGCCGAGGGGTCCTCGGGGTGCTGGTCGCGGTAGGCGAGCGCCGTCGCGTAGCGATGGTGGCCGTCGGCGATCAGCAGGCGCCGGGAGGCGAGGGTCGCGTGGATGCGGTCCGTGATCTCCGACTCGGGCACGCGCCAGAGGCGCAGGTGCGTGCCGTGGTCGTCGGTCAGGTCGATCACGGGCGTCGGCTGCGAGCCGGCGCGCAGCGCCGCGTCGATCTCGCCGTCGGGATCGTCGTAGGTGACGAGGATCGGCGAGGGCTGGGCGTGCGTCGTGCGCAGGAGCTGCAGGCGGTCCTCGACGATGCTGGGCATCGTGCGCTCGTGCGGGAGGATCGTGCCGTCGCCGGTCGGCAGCCCGACGAGCGCGATCATGCCCACGCGCACCCGCTGGACGCCGTCGGGACCGGTGAAGGTCTCCTCGGTGCGGTAGAGGCACGGCTGCTCCTCCTGCACCAGGGTGCCGTCCTCGCGCCACTCGTCGAGCAGGCGCCGCGCGTTCTCGGCACGGCCGACGTCGGGCAGGATCAGGCGCACGACGTTGCGGTTCGAGCGCGCCACGAGCCGCATCCGGTCGGCCATGGTGATCACGTCATACGGCGGCGCCACCACCGAGAAGGCGGGGTGGCGGGCCGGGTCGTAGCGCAGCCCGCGGAACGGGCGCACGTGGAGGGGCTCGGCGGGAGTGCCCATCGGGGTCGCCATCGTATCGGCGCTCGCCCATCCGCCCTGCCACCCGCCTAGACTCACGACATGGCCGCCGATGCGCGCACGTCCGTCTCCGAGCTCGTCGAGGGGCAGCTCGTGGACTCCACCTTCGCGGTGCTGCGCAAGGATCGCCGGCGCACCCGCACGGGCAGCCCGTACCTCGCGCTCGAGCTGGCCGACCGCACGGGCCGCGTGCGCGCCACCGTGTTCGACGACGCGCCGATCCTCGACGGGCGCTTCGCCGCGGGCGACGTCGTCCGCGTCCTCGGCTCGGTCGAGTCGTTCCGCGGGCGACCGCAGATCGTCGTGCGCTCCGTCGAGCGGGTCGAGGCGGATGCCGACGCGCTCGACTTCGTGCCGGGTGCGCGTCGCGATGTCGACGACCTCGAGGGGTTCCTCGAGTTCCTGGCCGAGGAGATACCCGACCCGGCACTGCGCGACCTGGCCCGCGCCGTCCTCGCCGACGACGCGCTCCGGACCGCGTTCCGGGCGGCGCCGATGAGCGTGGAGCACCATCACGCCTACGCCGGCGGCGCGATCCAGCACACCGTCGCCGTCGCCACCGCCTGCCGCGAACTCGGCCTGCTGCATCCGCGCCTCGATCCGTCGGTGGTCGGCTGCGCGAGCCTGCTCTTCGCCGTCGGCGCCGCCGACGCCTTCGTGCCCGGCCCCGTCCTGCAGCAGTCGGAGGAGGGGCGGCTGCTCGGCATCGCGCGCCTGTCGGCGCGTCGCGTCGAGCGCGCAGCCGACGCGCTCGGGACGCCGCGCGAGCGGGTCGTCGCCGTCCTGCACTGCATCGACGCCGACCAGGCGCGCACGCCCGAGGCGGCCTGCCTGCACGGCGCCGTCGCCCTCGACGCCGCGGTCAGCACGGCCCTGGCACGCGAGGCGGGCCGAGCCGCTCGGGCTGGGTAGACTGCGCCGCGTGCGCATCGCGCTCGCCCAGCTGAACCCGACGGTCGGGGACCTCGCCGGCAACGCGAGCCGGATCGCGGACGCCGCGGCCCGGGCGGCGGCGCTCGGCGCCGATCTCGTGGTCGCGCCGGAGCTCGCGATCAGCGGGTATCCGCCGGAGGACCTCGTGCTGCGGCCCGCGTTCGTGCGCGACTGCGAGGCCGCCGTCGCCGAACTCGCCGGACGGGTCGCGGTGCCGCTGGTGGTCGGATCGCCGTCGGGCGGGCCGGACGGGGTGCGCAACAGCGCGTTCGTGCTGGCCGGCGGCCGCATCGTCGCGCGCTACGACAAGATGGCGCTGCCGAACTACAGCGTCTTCGACGAGCAGCGCACGTTCCGGCCGGGCGACGGGCCGCTGCTCGTCTCGGTCGGCGATGCCCTCGTCGGCATCACGATCTGCGAGGACATCTGGGTGCAGGACGGCCCGGCGCACGCCGCGGCGCGCGGCGGCGCGTCGCTCGTCGTGAACCTGTCCGCATCCCCGTACCACCTCGGCAAGGGCGCGCAGCGCGACGGCCTCGTGCAGGCCTTCGCGCGCGAGGAGGGCTGCGCCGTCGCGTACGCGAACCTCGTCGGCGGCCAGGACGAGCTGGCCTTCGACGGGCGCAGCCTCGTCCACGACGCGACGGGCGCGCTGGTCGCGCGGGGCGCCTTCTGCGCGGAGGACCTGGTGGTCTGCGACCTCGACCTGCCGAGCGGTCGCGGCGCGGGCGCGATCGCGATCGCCGCCGATCTGCCCGTCGCCGAGCACGCCGATCGCTGCACGCCGGTCGTCGCGTCCCTGCCCGTGTCCGAGTTGGATGAGCTGTGGCGGGTGCTGGTGCTGGGGCTACGCGACTACGTCGACAAGAACGGCTTCTCCGCGGTGCTCCTGGGCCTGTCGGGTGGGATCGATTCGGCGTTGACGGCCGCGCTCGCGGTGGATGCGCTGGGCGCGGGGCGGGTGCAGGCGGTGTCGATGCCGACGCGGTTCAACCTGGAGGAGACGCGGTCGGATGCGCGGGTGGTGGCGGAGAACCTCGGCGTGGGGTTTCGCGAGCTGCCGATCGAGCATCTGCGCCTCGCGTTCCACGATCTCCTGCCGGAGGTCGACGGGTTGGCGGGGGAGAACCTGCAGGCGCGCCTGAGGGGCGTGATCCTGATGAGCCTGTCGAACCAGCATGGGTGGCTGGTGTTGACGACGGGCAACAAGAGCGAGGTCGCCACGGGGTACTCGACGTTGTATGGGGATTCGGTGGGGGGCTTCGCGCCGATCAAGGACGTCCCGAAGACGCTGGTGCATGCGTTGTCGCGGTACCTGAACGAACGGGAGGGGCGCGAGGTGATCCCGTGGTCGACGATCGAGCGGCCGCCGACGGCGGAGCTCAGGGAGGGGCAGCGCGACGACCAGTCGCTGCCGCCGTACGAGGTGCTCGATCCGGTGCTGCACGCGTACATCGAGGAGCGGATGGGGCCGCACGAGATCGCCCGTGCGGGGTTGTGCGACCTCGAGCTCGCGCTGCGCATCGCCGGCCTCGTCGACCGGGCCGAGTACAAGCGCCGGCAGGGCGCGCCCGGGCTGAAGGTGCATCCGATCGCGTTCGGCCGGGACCGCCGGATGCCGATCACGAACCGCTACCGCGAGGAGCCATGATGCTGATCCACCGCACCACCGACCCGAACTGGCTCGCCAACGCCTACGTCGTCGCCCGGGAGGACGGCGGGGCCGCGCTCTGGATCGACGGCAACGGCGACCACGACGAGCTGCATCGATTCGTCGAGGAGCACGGCCTGCGCATCGAGGGGATCCTGCTGACGCACCATCACGCCGACCACATCGAGGGCCTCGATCGCGTCCGCGAGCGTTACGGCGCGCCCGTCCATGCCAGCGCGCGGACGGCCGAGCTGATCCGGGCGGACGGCGCCTACACCGGTCCGATCGACGTCGAGCTCGCCGAGGACGCCGCCTTCGAGCTCGCCGGGATGGAGATCCGCTGCGTTCCCACGCCGGGGCACGCCGGCGGGCACCTCGCCTACCGGATCGACGACGCCGACGTCTTCACCGGCGACGTGCTCTTCGACGGCACCGTCGGCGGCACGCGTGCCCCGGGCCACACCGATCTCGCGGATCTGCGGGCGTCGCTCGGCCGACTGCTCGACCTGCCCGACGAGACGGTCGTGCACCCGGGCCACACGACGCCGACCACGATCGGCGCCGAACGCGCGCGCAACCCGTTCGTGCGCTACCTGCGCGGCGACGATGCCGCCCTCGACGAGTCCGTCACCGCCTGGGGGGAGCCGGCCACGCTGCTGGTCTGGGGTCCCGACTACGACGGTGGCCACAAGGCCCTCGTGCGCTGGGCCGACGGGTCGGAGGACATCGTCGGCGGCAGCCGCGTCGAACGCGGCTGAACCGCGCGTTCCACGAAGTGGGCGTCGTGGCCGGGACGCGCGCGGCAGTGCGGCGCAGGCGCTGAACGCCAGACGATTGCCGGCTATGGTGTCCGTGCGAACATCCGCATGCGCTGCGCCCGACGCCACGGTCGTGGACGGGCCGGCACCGAGGACAGGGCCGTCGCCCGCGACGGCCGGCGAGACAGGACCACAGGAGGACGACAGATGGCAACCGACGCGACGTGCCCGGTCACGGGCGGAGGGCCCTGGCGCCCGGTCGAGGGACGTACGAACCGCGACTGGTGGCCGAACCAGCTCGACCTCAGCCCGCTGCGGCTCAACGCGCCCGCCTCCGATCCGATGGGCGACGGCTTCGATTACGCCGAGGAGTTCGCCGCGCTCGACTACGACGCGGTCAAGGCCGACCTCGAGCAGCTGATGACCGACTCGCAGGAGTGGTGGCCGGCCGATTACGGGCACTACGGCGGCCTCTTCATCCGCATGACCTGGCACGCCGCCGGCACCTACCGGATCTGGGACGGCCGCGGCGGCGCGGGCACCGGCATGCAGCGCTTCGCGCCGCTGAACAGCTGGCCGGACAACGGCAACCTCGACAAGGCGCGGCGCCTGCTGTGGCCGATCAAGCAGAAGTACGGCCGCCGGCTCTCGTGGGCCGACCTGCTCGTCCTCGCCGGCAACGTCGCGCTCGAGTCGATGGGCTTCAAGACCTTCGGCTTCGGCGGCGGCCGCGCCGACGTCTGGGAGCCGGACGAGGTCTACTGGGGCTCCGAGGACACCTGGCTCGGCGACAAGCGCTACAGCGGCGAGCGCGACCTCGCCAACCCGCTGGCGGCCGTCCAGATGGGCCTCATCTACGTCAACCCGGAGGGGCCGAACGCCGAGCCCGACCCGCGCAGGTCGGCGATCGACATCCGCGAGACGTTCGCGCGGATGGCGATGGACGACGAGGAGACCGTGGCGCTCGTGGCGGGTGGCCACACCTTCGGGAAGATGCACGGCGCCGCCGATCCCGAGCAGTACGTCGGGCCCGAGCCCGAGGGCGCGCCCCTGCAGGAGATGGGCCTCGGCTGGATCTCCAGCTTCGGCGGCGGCAGCGGCAACCAGGCGATCACCAGCGGCCTCGAGGGCGCGTGGACGCCGACGCCGATCCAGTGGGACAACAGCTACTTCGACACGCTGTTCGGCTACGAGTGGGAGCTGACGAAGAGCCCCGCCGGCGCGTGGCAGTGGAATCCGGCCGACGGCGCCGCCGCCGACGCGGTGCCCGATGCGCAGGACCCCGACCTCCGGCACGCCCCGGTCATGTCGACCGCGGACCTCGCGCTGCGAGAGGACCCGATCTACGAGCCGATCTCGCGGCGCTTCCACGAGAACCCGGCCGAGTTCGCGGACGCCTTCGCCCGCGCGTGGTTCAAGCTGACGCATCGCGACATGGGCCCGAAGGTCCGCTACCTCGGACCGGAGGTGCCGGAGGAGGACCTGATCTGGCAGGACCCCGTGCCGGCCGTCGACCACCCGCTCGTCGGCGACGCGCACGTCGTCGCCCTCAAGGCGGCGATCCTCGCCTCGGGCCTGACCGTGCAGCAGCTCGTCTCCACCGCGTGGGCGTCCGCCTCGACCTTCCGCGGCAGCGACAAGCGGGGCGGCGCCAACGGCGCCCGCATCCGCCTCGAGCCGCAGCGCAACTGGGAGGCGAACAACCCGGCCGAGCTGGCGAAGGTGCTGGAGGCCCTCGAGGGCGTCCGCTCCGAGTTCAACGCGGCCCAGTCCGACGGCACCGCCATCTCGATGGCCGACCTGATCGTCCTCGCCGGCAACGCCGGCGTGGAGGAGGCCGCCCGCCAGGCGGGACACGAGGTCGTGGTGCCGTTCACGCCGGGCCGCACCGACGCCACCCAGGAGCAGACCGACGTCGAGTCGTTCGCGGTCCTCGAGCCGCTCGTCGACGGCTTCCGCAACTTCATCTCCGCGCGCAACGCGGACGCGCGCCCGGCCGAGCAGATCCTGGTCGACCGGGCGAGCCTGCTCGAGCTGTCGCCGCCGGAGATGACGGTGCTGGTCGGTGGCCTGCGGGCGATGCTCGCCACCGAGGGCGTCGGCTGCCTGTCCGACCGGCCGGGGGCCCTGACGAACGGCTTCCTGGCCAAGCTGCTCGACATGGGCACCGTCTGGTCGCCGATCTCCGAGGCGGAGCAGGCCTTCGAGGGCCGCGACCGTGACAGCGGCGAGGTGAAGTACACCGCCACCCGCGTCGACCTCGTCTTCGGCTCTAACTCCCAGCTGCGCGCGCTGGCCGAGGTCTACGCCGCCGCCGACGGCGAGGCGCTGTTCGTCGAGGAGTTCGTGGCCGCCTGGGACAAGGTCATGAACCTCGATCGGTTCGACCTGATCTGATCCGCATGCGCTCGGGTCGGCCAGACCCCCCCCCCGAGCCCCTGCGGGTCAGACGCGGGTGTCCGCTCGTCGGCGGGCCGCCGCGACGAGATCTCGGAATGGTCCGAGCCATCGGGCGTCACGCCGCCACATGAATTCGTTGTGCCACTGCAGGCCGACCGCGTAGGGCGCATCGGGAGCGCTCTCCGTCGCCTCGATCACCCCATCCGCGGCACGGGCCACGGGGCGTAGCCGTTCGCCGGTGCGCGCGACGGCCTGGTGGTGGAAGGAGTTGATCAGGGGCGCGCCATCGCCGATCCAGCCGGCGAGGCGGCTGGACGGCTCGACCTCGATCGGGTGCCAGTGGTCGCCGGGCTCGGCCTCGGCGAGCGTCTTCCAGTCGACCATGTGCGTCTGCGCGGCCTCCACCTGCGACGGCACGTCCTGGACGAGCGTGCCGCCGTCCGCCACGGCCAGCACCTGGCTGCCGCGGCAGATGCCGAGGATCGGGACGCCCTGCTCGAGGGCGGCGCGCGCGAGCGCGAGCTCGAACGCGTCGTGGGCCGCGGGCACCGTGTTGACCGTCGGGTGGCGTTCCTCGCCGTAGTGCGCGGGGTCGACGTCCTCGCCACCCGAGACGAGCACGCCGTCGAGGTCGGCGATCAGGTCCGGCACGGCGTCCGGTGGGGTGTCCCGGGGCAGGGCGACCACGATCGCGCCCTCCCGGGACAGCGGCTCGCGCAGGTTGCGCTCCACCGGCAGGAGCAGCGGATCGTCGAGCTCGAGGGTGATGCCGATGCGGGGACGACGGGCCACATCGGCACGCTACCCGAGCGGCCGGCGTGGGGGTAGCCCCTCGACCTTCGCCGAAGCCTGCGGTATCGGTCACGCTATCCGTCGTCGCCGATGCCGTTCGGATACGGCGTCGGCCCTCCGCGCATGACCGTGACCCCCGCCTCCCCATCCCGCGGCGCCCTCAGCGCGCTGACCGGCGCGATCGCCCGCCACCCGTGGCGCGCCATCGGCGTGTGGGTGCTCCTGATCGCCGCGATCATCGCGGGCGCCCAGACGCTCGGCGGCGAGCTGCAGAACAACTTCTCGATCCCCGATTCGGATGCGCAGCGCGCCGGCGATCTTCTCGAGGCCCGTTTCCCGGCGCGTGCCGGCGACTCCGCCACCATCGTCTTCAAGGCGCCCGATGGCCTCGCCGCTCCGGCGGCGAAGGAGGCCGTCGGCGCCGCGATCGCGGCGGCGCAGGGCGTGCCGCACATCGTGGCCGCGGGCGATCCGTACGCGGGGGAGAGCGGCCAGATCTCGCAGGACGGCACCGTCGGCTACGTCGACGTGCAGTTCGACCAGCAGGGCTGGACCCTGCCGGCCGGCACCATCGACCAGCTCAAGGACGACGTGCGTGGGGCCGTGGCCGGTAGCGGCGTCGACGTGGCCTTCACCGGCAACGCCGTGCAGGAGCCGCCCGAGCAGGGCGCGTCGGAGGCGCTCGGCCTGCTCGCCGCGGTGATCGTGCTGCTGATCGTGTTCGGGACGGTGGTGGCGGCGCTCCTGCCGATCGTGCTCGCGCTGCTCGCGGTCGGCCTCGGCATCGCCACGCTCACGCTGGCCGCCGGCTTCACGGACTTCAACACCATCACGCCGATCCTGGCCACCATGATCGGGCTCGGCGTCGGCATCGACTACTCGCTGTTCATCGTCACGCGCTTCCGGCAGGCGCTGCACGAGGGCGCGACCCCGGCCAAGGCGGCGGGCCTCGCCGCATCGACGGCGGGGCGCGCGGTCATCTTCGCCGGCACGACGGTGGCGATCTCGATCGTCGGCCTCGCCACCATCGGCCTCGACTTCATCACCAAGATGGGCATCGGCGCCTCGCTGACGGTGCTCACATCGGTGGCGGTCGCCGTCACGCTCCTGCCCGCGGTGCTGTCCCTGCTCGGTCGCCGCGTCGACCGCCTCAAGCTGCCGTTCGTCAGCGTCCCCGACGACACCCTCGCGGCCCAGAAGAACACCGCCGTGGCCCGCTGGGGTCGCTTCGTGACCGGGCGCCCGTGGCTGTTCCTGCTCCTGCCGCTCGCCGTGATGCTGCTCGCCGCCGTGCCCGTGCTCGGCATCCAGCTCGGCGCCGCCGACGCCGGCTCCGCCCCGAAGACCACGACGCAGCGCGTCGCCTACGACTGGCTCGCCGAGGGCTTCGGGCCGGGCTTCAACGGGCCGCTCCTGATCGCCGTCGACACGAAGGGCGACTCGGCCGCGGTCGAGCGCCTGCAGCAGGCCATCGCGTCGGCGGATGGCGTCGCGTTCGCGACGCCGCCGATCCCGAACGAGGCGGGCGACACCGCGATCATCACCGCCTATGCGACCAGCGCGCCGCAGGACAAGGAGACCGCGGAGCTCGTCGAGCGCCTGCGCGCCGACGTCATCCCCGAGGCCGTCGCCGGCACGGGAGCCGTCGCCTACGTCGGCGGCGCCACCGCGGCGTTCGAGGACATCTCCGCCCGCATCTTCTCCCGCATCCCCTGGTTCCTCCTGTTCGTCGTCGGCATCACCTTCCTGATCCTGACGATGGCCTTCCGCAGCGTCGTGGTCGCGATCAAGGCGGCGCTGACGACGATCCTGTCGTGCGCGGCCAGCTTCGGCATCCTCACCCTCGTCTTCCAGCAGGGCGTCGGCATGGGCCTGATCGGCCTCGACCGCACGGGGCCGATCGAGTCGTTCCTGCCGGTGATCGTGTTCGCGCTCGTGTTCGGGCTCTCCATGGACTACGAGGTCTTCCTCGTCAGCCGCATCCGCGAGGCGTTCGTCGGCGGTGACGCGCCGCGGCTCGCGATCACGGATGGGGTGGCCGCCATCGGCCGCGTGATCGTCGCGGCCGCGATCATCATGTCGGTCGTCTTCTTCGCCTTCCTGACGGGAGTCGACCGCACGATCAAGGAGTTCGGTCTCGCGCTCGGGCTCGCGATCGCGCTCGACGCCTTCGTCGTCCGCCTCACGCTCGTACCCGCGCTGATGCACCTGCTCGACCAGCGGGCCTGGTGGATCCCGCGCTGGTTCGACCGCATCCTGCCGCGCCTCACGATCGAGGCGCCGGAAAAGCGCGCCGACTGATCCGGCTCAGTGGCCGGCGGGGGCGTCCGCCTGCCGGTTCTTGCGCACTGATGCGATGATGCCCGAGGCGAGGATCAGCAGCACGACCGCCAGGCTGATCGGCGCCGGCATGTGGAACCAGTGGCTGATGATCATCTTGAAGCCGACCCAGCCGAGCACGATCGCGAGCGTCGGCTGCAGGTAGACGAAGCGCTCGAGCGATGTCGCGATCGCGAAGTAGAGCGTGCGCAGGCCGAGCAGTGCGAAGGCGTTGGCGGCGAGCACGATGAACGGGTCCTTCGTGACGGCGTAGATCGCGGGCACCGAGTCGACCGCGAACATCAGGTCGAAGAAGGCGAGCGCGAGCAGCGCGATGAAGAGCGGCGTGACGTAGCGCCTGCCGTCCTGCACGATGGTCATCGTCTGGCCGTGGTAGCCGTCGGTGACGGGGAAGACGCGCCGCAGCGTCGTGAGGATGCGGCTGTCCTCGGGATGTTCGGTGGTGTCCGTATGGCGGGCCATGCGGATCCCGGTGACGATCAGGAACACCCCGAACACGAACGTCATCCACCAGAACTGGTTCAACAGCGCGCCGCCGATCGCGATCAGGATGCCGCGCAGCCCGATCGCGATGATCACGCCCCAGAAGAGCGCCCGGTAGCGCAGCTCGGGCGGGACGGCGAGTGCGGCGAACAGGATCGCGAAGACGGCGACGTTGTCGACCGACAGGCTGTACTCGATCAGGTAGCCGGTGAAGAACTCGGTGCCGACGGTCGGGCCGAGCATGATCCAGATCGCCACGCCGAACAGCAGGCCGAGGCTGGCCCAGATGCCCGTCCAGATGAAGGCGTCGCGGGGCGGGATCGGCTCGTTCGCCTTGTGGAAGACGAACAGGTCGAGCACGAGCGCCGTGATCACGACGATCGGCAGCGCGATCCAGAGGACGTCGTGGGCGCTCATCGGCGGGCATCCTCGCAGGTCGCGTCGACGGCGGATGCGGCTAGATGGCGTCGGATGCGTGCTCCTGGCGGCTGCAGTGGATCGAGCCGAGGATGCCGATCGTCGGGATCGCGATGACCGCCGCCGGGCTCGTCCCGGTCGGGGCGGCGGCGAGGTACTGCGTCCCGGCGATCGCACTCGTCGCGATCGCGGCGCCGGCGCCGACGGCGACCGTCGGCACCGGCCGGATCCTGGGCCGGCCCGACGACTCTCGCGACGGGATCTCCTCGCCGTCGCCGTGGAACGCGAAGCGGTGGAGGGCCAGCGCGATGGTGCCGGCCGGCGTGGTGGGGACGGTGGCATCCACGGGCGCGGATGGTGCCACGACGGCCCCCGCGCCGTCCTTGCCGGGATCCGGAAGGGCGCCGGGCTACTTGAGGCCCTGGCGCGCTTCGCGCACCAGCGCCACGCACTCGGGGTAGATCACCGTGATCGCCGAACGCAGCTGGGCGGCCTGCTCCTCCGGCGTGCCCGTCGGCGTGATCCGCTGGACGGCCGCGGTCGTCATCTGCACCGCCAGATGGATCGCGTTGTCGGCGAAGGCGACGCTCTGGCTCTCCTGCGCCTGCTCCGCGAACTGGCGCATCGCGTTCTGGAGCTCGTCCGGGTCGAACATGCCGCCGAAGCCGAAGGGGTTCTCTGCCATGGACGGATCCTACTCGCCCTCGGCGAGGCGCGCCGTCCAGATCCAGACGGGCTCGACCGGCGGACCGTCATCGATGCCGAGCGCGTCGATCCGGCGCAGCGTGGCGCTCGACTCCTCGTCGACGACGTGTCCGACGACGGCGTAGAGCGGCTGCAGCTGGGCGGCACCGGACTCCGTCGACACGATGAAGAACTGCGAGCCCGCCGTACCGGCCGGCTCGTTGCCGGCTTTGGCCATGGCGACGTCGCCGTTGCGGTACGAGTAGTCGCCAGGTGGCGGCGACTCGACGGTGAACCCCGGCCCGCCGGCTCCCGTGCCGTCCGGGTCGCCGCCCTGGATCACGAAGCTCGGGACGACGCGGTGCATGGTCAGGCCGTCGTAGAAGCCGGCGCGGGCGAGCGCGGCGAAGGCGTCGGTGGCGTCGCCGCCGCGTTCCGGGTCGAGGGGG
>JBMTER010000003.1:0-33399 GCA_049433345.1 Gaiellales bacterium
CCCCGCGCAACCGGGGCCCGTGCCATCATCGGTGCATGGGCAGCCCGGTGGATGCGCCCGCGCCCGGTGCGCGCAGCCGCTCCGTGTCCGCGGCCCTGTTCAGCGCCGCGACGGGCGTCTCGCGTGTCCTGGGGCTCGTGCGGGAGATCATCGCGGCGCAGCTGCTCGGTGTTTCCGGGCCGGCGAGCGCGTTCGTGGTCGCCAACAACGTCCCGAACACCGTCCGCTCGCTGGTCGCGGACTCGGCGCTCGGCGCGTCATTCGTCCCGGTCTTCAACGAGCTCCTCGTACAGGGGGAGCGCGAGCGCGCCTGGCGGGTCGCCTCCAGCGCCCTCACGCTCGCGGTGCTGGCCCTGACGGCGCTGACGGTGCTCGGGATCCTGCTGACCCGGCCCCTGCTGTCCTTCGCGAACCTCTCCGACGAGCAGCTCGAGCTGACGGTCACGATGACGCGGATCCTGTTCCCGATCCTGATCCTGCTCGGCATCTCCGGACTGGTGCAGGCGATCCTCAACTCGTTCGACGAGTTCGTCCTGCCGGCGATCGCGCCGGTCTTCTGGAACGCCGTCGTCATCGGGTTCCTCGTCTACGCCTTCACCGCCGACGACCTCGATCAGCGCGCGCTGATCCTCGCCGTCGGCACGCTCGCCGGTACGGTCGTGCAGACCGTCGTGCCGCTGCCCGGCCTGCGCGGCAAGGGCGCAACCCTGCGGCCGCTGATCGACCTGCGCGACCCGGCGGTGCGGCGGATCCTCGTGCTCCTGATCCCGGTCGCCCTCGGCCTCGGGCTCGCGAACGTGAACCTGACGGTGTCGACCTACATCGCGACCTACGTCGATGCGGACTACGCGCCGCGCGCGATCGACGCGGCGTTCCGGGTGTACATGCTCCCGCAGGGGATCTTCTCCGTCGCGGTCGCGACGATCATGTTCCCCCTGATGGCGCGGGCTGCGGCGGCCCGTGACCTCGATCGACTGCGCGGAGCGCTCGCCGACGGCAGCGCGCTGATCCTGTACCTGCTGCTGCCGGCGAGCGTCGTGATCGCGGTACTCGCCACGCCGATCGTGGAGGTCCTCTTCCAGCATGGCGCGTGGACCGCCGCGGAGACGCCGGGCGTCGCCCAGGCCCTGATCGCGTTCGCCCTCGGGCTCGCCCTGAACGGGCTGATCCTGCTCTACACGCGCTGCCTGTTCGCGCTGCAGCACGTCTGGCTCGCGACCCTGATCGCGCTCGTCAACCTCGCCGTGGCGACCGGACTCAGCCTGCTCCTGTACCAGCCGTTCGGCGTCTGGGGGATCCCGCTCGCGAACTCGATCGCGAACGCCGTCGTGGCCCCGCTGATGTGGATCGTCCTCGGCTGGCGCGTCGGGCACCTGGCCACCGGCCGCGTGCTGGGGCGCGCCGCGCGCATGCTCGGCGCGTCGCTGCTGGCCGGGCTGATCGCGTGGCTCGTCTGGCGCCTCGCCGACGCCCTCCTCGGCGACGGCCTGCCGAGCCTGATCGTCGGCCTCGGGCTCGCCATCGGCATCAGCGGCGCCGCCTACCTCGCGGGGACCCGCGCCGCCGGATTCGCGGAGGCCGCGCGGATCATCGCGCTGGTGCGCCGACGCGAGGGCTCCGCGTGAGGGAGAGCCGCCTGCGGGTGCCCGGGCCGGCCGTCTTCGCCTACCTCGTGGCGCGCGACGCCGTCGGACGCTTCCAGCGCCATCGCTGCACGACGGCCGCGGCGGCAATCGCCTTCCACGTCCTGTTCTCGCTGTTCCCGCTCGTCCTGATCGTCGCGGCCGTGATCGGCGGCGACGTCCGCGACGCGTCGATCCGCGACCAGATCTCCGACGCCCTGGTGACCGCACTGCCCCTCGACGAGACCGCCCGCGCCCAGATCGACCGCCTGCTCCAGCAGGCGACGCGCAACCTCGCCGCCATCGGCGTGATCGGCGTGGTCGCGCTCCTGTGGTCGGCCAGCGGGATGCTCGGCAGCGTGCGCGGGGCGATGGAGCTCGCCTGGGAGGGCACGCTCGGGACGCGGCCGTTCGTCCGCGGCAAGCTCGTCGACGCCGTCCTGCTGACGATCCTCGTGGCGCTGATCCTCGCCTCGTTCCTCGTCGGGATCCTCGTCAGCGTGCTGCCGCGCATCCCCGACGACGTCTTCCGCGACACCGCCTGGGAGGCCTACGCGGACGCGATCCGCTCGTCGATCGCACCGGCGATCAGCGTGCTCACGTGGTGGCTGATCCTGACCCTCGCCTACAAGTTCCTGCCGACGCCACGGCCGGCGCTGCGCTACGCCACCCTGGGCGCGTTCCCGGCCGCCCTTCTGCTCGAGGGCGCGCGGGTCCTGTTCGCCGTCTACGTCACGGACGTCGCCACCTACGACATCGTGTACGGCTCGATCGGCTCCATCATCGCGTTCCTGTTCTTCGTCTACGTGGCCTCCATCATCACGCTGGGCGGCGCCGAGCTCGGCGCCTCGATCCGCCGCGTCCACGGCACCTGGCGCTCGCTGGCGCCGCCGGCCGCGCGGTCCCGCGGCGGATGACCGGTAGCCTTACGAGGTGGACCAGGACCTGATCCGGAACTTCTCGATCGTCGCGCACATCGACCACGGCAAGTCGACCCTGGCCGACCGCATCCTCGAGATCACCGGCGCCGTCCAGCAGCGCGAGATGCAGGACCAGCTGCTCGACTCGATGGACATCGAGCGCGAGCGCGGCATCACGATCAAGGCGCAGGCCGTGCGCGTGCCCTGGGAGCGCGACGGACGCACGTACCAGCTGAACCTGATCGACACGCCGGGGCACGTCGACTTCACGTACGAGGTGTCGCGCTCGCTCGCGGCCTGCGAGGGCGCGCTGCTCGTCGTCGACGCCTCCCAGGGGATCGAGGCGCAGACCGTCGCCAACGCGCACCTGGCGATCGACAACGGCCTCGACATCGTGCCGGTGGTCAACAAGGTCGACCTGCCGGCTGCCTATCCTGATGAGGTCGCCGCGGAGACCGCCGCCTTCCTCGGTGACGACGCCGACCAGGTCGTCCGGATCTCCGCGAAGAGCGGCCTCAACGTCGCCGACGTGCTCGACGCGATCGTCGATCGCGTGCCGCCGCCGAGCGGCGATCCCGAGGCGCCCGCGCGGGCCCTCGTCTTCGACTCGGTCTACGACCAGTACCGCGGCGTGATCGCGTACGTGCGCGTCGTCGATGGCGCGATCACGGCCGGCGGTCGCATCCGCTCGATGGCCACGGGTCAGGAGCAGCTGATCGAGGAGGTGGGGGTGATGGGCCCCCAGATGACCCCGACCGGCCGGCTCGGGGCGGGCGAGGTCGGGTACGTGATCACCGGCATCAAGGACGTCGCCGAGATCAAGGTCGGCGACACCTTCACGGACGCCGCCCGGCCGGCGACGGAGGCCCTCGCCGGCTACGTCGACGTCAAGCCGATGGTCTTCGCCGGACTGTTCCCGACGGACGGCGAGCAGTACGAGGACCTGCGCGACGCCCTCGCGAAACTGCGCCTCAACGACGCCTCACTGGTCTACGAGCCGGAGTCCTCGCAGGCCCTTGGCTTTGGATTCCGCTGCGGCTTCCTCGGGCTCCTGCACATGGACGTCGTGCGCGAGCGCCTCGAGCGCGAATGGGACCTCGACCTGATCGCGACCACTCCCAACGTCCTCTACGACATCCTCACGACGGGCGGCGAGTCCGTCGAGGTGCGCAACCCGTCGGACATGCCGCCGGCGAACTCGATCGAGCACGTCGAGGAGCCGTACGTGCGCGCCACGGTGATCGTGCCGAAGGAGTTCGTCGGCACGATCATGGAGCTCTGCCAGGATCGCCGCGGCGACTTCGAGAAGATGGACTACCTGTCGGCGACGCGCGTGCAGCTCGTCTACGCGCTGCCGCTGGCGGAGATCGTGCTCGACTTCTACGACCAGCTGAAGAGCCGCACGAAGGGCTACGCCTCGTTCGACTACGAGATGATCGGGTATCGCGAGTCGAACCTCGCCAAGGTCGACATCCTCCTCAACGGCGAGCCCGTGGACGCGCTCAGCATCATCGTGCACCGCGACAAGGCCTACGAGGCGGGCCGGGCCCTCGTCGAGCGGCTGCGCACGATCATCCCGCGCCAGTTCTTCGACGTGCCGGTGCAGGCCGCGATCGGCAGTCGCGTGATCGCCCGCGAGACCATCAAGGCCAAACGCAAGGACGTGCTGGCGAAGTGCTACGGCGGCGACATCACGCGCAAGCGCAAGCTGCTCGAGAAGCAGAAGAAGGGCAAGAAGAACCGCATGAAGTACGTCGGCGCGGTCGAGGTGCCGCAGGAGGCGTTCCTCAGCGTGCTGTCGCTCGACGGCAAGCAGCAGTAGCCGCGCGGCGGCAGTGCGGCCGCGAGGCGGAAACGCAGGCTGTCACGCGCATCGCGGAGGCGCGCCGGGCACCTCGATCGGCGCGCCGCGCGCCGAGGGCGTCATAGCCAGCGGAACCAGCGGAACACGCCGAGCAGGACCACGACGGCAGCCAGGAGGACGCCCGCGATCGCGAAGAACGCCACCGCCGCGTGGTCGAACGGCACGGGTACGTTCATGCCGAACAGGTTGGTCATGAAGGTGACCGGCAGGAACACCACCGTCAGCACGGTCAGGACGCGCAGGACCCGGTTCTGGCGGTGCGAGATCGCCGTCTCGTTCGTCGCCTCCAGCGCCTCGACGACCTCCTTGTAGTTCTCGAGCAGGTCCCAGATGCGCTCCGCCGAGTCGATCAGGTCGTCGTAGTAGATGTCGAGCTCCTCGCTCGCGAGGAAGCGCTCGCCGGCGCGCTCGAGCTGGCGCAGCACGGGACGCTGCGGCTTCGTGATCTTGCGGTACGAGATGATCTCCTGCTTGACGTTGGAGATCTGGCGCACGATCGACTCGTCGGGATCCCGCTCGAACATGTGATCCTCGATCTCCTCGAGCTTGCGCCCGATCTGGTCGAGGATCGGGAAGCAGTAGCCGTAAAGCGAGTCGAGCACCTCGTAGAAGAGGAAGCCGGAGCCCTTTGCGAACCACTCGGCCCGCTCCTCCTCGTTGCCCTCGAGCCGGCGGAACACGTTGCGCACCGGCTTCAACGGCACGTTCGGGATCGTGATCAGGAAGTCGCGCCCGATGAACGCGTTGACCTCAGCCGGGAACAGCCGCCCCGACGCCTTGTCGTACCAGGGGAAGTGCAGGACGACGAAGACGTAATCGGGGTAGTCGTCGACCTTGGGCCGCTGGCGGCGGGAGCGGACGTCCTCGAGATCGAGCTCGTGGAAGGAGAACTCCTCCTCGAGCCAGGCGATCTCAGCGGGGCCCGGCGACTCGATCTGGATCCAGCGCAGGCCGCCATGCTCGAGCACGCCGACGCGCGGCTCCAGGGCGGGAGCCGTCGGGGACGCGGCCGTGGGCCGGGGTCGGCGGATGCGGGGCATGGCGGGGAGCTGAAGGTGATCGACGCATTGAGCCGGCGAAGGATAGCGCGCACGCGCAGACCGGGCGGTATCGTGTCCGCGTGCGCATCCTCGTGATCGGAGCGGGCCGGGTGGGGGCGAGCGTGGTCGCCGCGCTGCACGCCCAGCACGACGTGACCGTGATCGACGTCGATGCGGAGCACCTGAACGCGATCGGCGCCCGCTACGACGTGCTGACCGTGGCCGGGAACGGCACGTCGCGCAGCGCCATGCAGAGCGCCAACATCGCCAGCCAGGATCTCGTGATCGCCGCGACGGACCGCGACGAGATCAACATCGTCGCCGCGTTGCAGGCGCGGGCCCTGTGCCGCGGCCGCATCCTCGTCCGCACCTCGAGCGCCGAATACCTGTCCGCATGGCGCGCAGGCGAGCTGCCGGTCGACGTGATGATCTCCGCCGAGAACGAGATCGCGCAGGCGGTCTCCCGGGCGATCGGCATGCCCGGCGCGCTGCAGAGCGACATGTTCGCCGACGGCCGCGCCGAGATGGTGGAGTTCGAGGTCCACGCCGACGCCGCGGAGAACATCGTCGGCCGCCGCATCGCCGAGCTGCGGATCCCCGACGAGAGCGTGATCGCGAGCCTGATCCGCGCCGACCGCGTGCTGATCCCGGGCGGCGGCGACGTCGTCGAGGAGGGCGACCGGATCGTGCTGATCGCCTCGCCGGCCGCCAGCCGGGAGTGGGCGCTGCGCCTCGCCCGTCGCGACGTCGACGACGTCAAGGAGGTCGTCATCGTCGGCGGCGGAGCCACCGGGCGCACGATCGCCCGCACCCTCTGCGGGCAGGGACTGCGCGTCCGCATAGTCGACGCGAACGAGGCGGTCGCGCGGATCTGCGCCGAGGAGATCGCGGACGCCGACGTCTTCTGCGCGGACGCGACCGACACCGGCTTCCTCCAGCGAGAGAACGTCGGACGCGCCGACGCCGTGATCTGCTGCACGGAGCGCGATGAGCGCGACCTGCTGATCAGCCTGCTCGCCAAATCGCTCGGGGTGCGCGTCGCCGTCGCCGTCGTCGGCGACCCGGACTACGTCCCGGTCTTCGAGCGCGTCGGCGTCGACTACGCGCTCAACCAGCGCCTCGTGGTGGCGGAGGAGATCGTGCGCTTCACCCACGATCCGCGCACCCGCGGCTTCGCGATGCTGGAGAACGATCGCGTCGAGGTGCTCGAACTCGAGGTGCGGCCGACCAGCGCGCTGATCGGCCGGCCGTTCCGCGAGCGGCCGCTCGAGGGCGCCATCGTCGGCGCGATCGTGCGCGGCGAGCGCGTCATCTTCCCCCGGGGCGACGACGCCCTGATGGCGGGGGATTCGGCGATCCTGCTCGCGGAGGCGCACCGGGTCCAGGGCCTGGAGCAGGCGCTGTGAGCCCGGCGGCCGCCCCCCCCCCCCGCCACGGCCGCCTGAGGGTCGACCTCGGGGCCACCGGAAGCCTCGTCGGGCTGGTCATCAAGTGGCTGAGCCTGACCCTGCTCCTGCCGATCGGGGTGGCGCTCCTCGACGGCGACAGCCTGCGGCCGTTCGTCGTGCCGCTCGTCGCCGGCGTCGCGGCGGGCTTCGCGCTCGAGCGGATCGCGGGCCGCCGCTCCAACGACGTCGGTGTGCGGGAGGCCTTCGCCGCCGTCGCGATCGCCTGGCTCGCCGCCGCCCTGCTCGGAGCGGTCCCGTACATCCTCGACGGCGGCGACATCAGCTCCTTCGGCGACGCCTACTTCGAGGCCATGAGCGGCTTCACCACGACAGGCGCGAGCGTGATGGCCGATATCTCGTCGCACTCCCCGGCGATCCTCTTCTGGCGCTCCCTGACCCAGTGGCTCGGCGGGATGGGGATCATCGTGCTGGCGATCGCCATCCTCAACCAGGCCGGACCCGGCGGCAAGGCGCTGCTCCAGCAGGAGGCGCCCGGTCCGGAGGCGGAGAAGCTGACGCCGCGCCTACGCGACACGGCGCTGCGGCTGTGGCTCGTCTACGTGGCGCTCACCGCCCTGCTCGCGATCGCGCTGTGGGGCGTGGGCCTGATCGCGCCGGAGCAGGGCATGGGGCTGTACAACGCCGTCACGCACGCGTTCACCACCCTGTCGACTGGCGGCTTCTCGCCCGAGCCGCGTTCGATCGAGGCCTTCGGCGTCGCCTCGCAGGCGCTGATCGCGGGCTTCATGGTCATCGCCGGCGGCAGCTTCGCGCTCTGGTACCGGACCGCCCGCGGTGATCTGGCGGCCGCCCCGCGCGACGGCGAGTTCCGGACCTACCTCGTGATCATGGCTGTGCTCTCGCTGCTCGTCGGCGTCGCCCTCCTCGCCACGACCGACGCCGGCTGGGACGGCGCGTTCGGCCAGGCGGCATTCCAGGTGATCTCGATCATGACCACGACGGGCTACGCGTCGCAGGACTTCGCGATCTGGGCGCCGATCGGCCTGCTGCTCCTGTTCGCCGCGATGTTCATCGGCGGGTGCGCCGGCTCGACCTCAGGCGCGATCAAGGTGATCCGCGTCCGCCTCGCGGTCGCCTCCGCCCGCCGCGACGTGGAGACGGCCGTCCACCCGGAGAAGGTCCTGCCCGTGCGCCAGAACGGCCGCCCCGTGCGCGAGGCAGCGCTGCAGAGCGCGACGGCCTTCATCGGCCTCTACCTCCTTACCTTCGCGATCGGGGCACTCGCGATCCTGCTGATCGCGACGCTGCGCGGCGTCGAACTCGGCGCCTTCGACGCGCTGATCAGCGCGGCGACCACCATCGGCAACGTCGGCCCGGGCGTGGGGGAGGCCGGACCGATGGGCAGCTACGCCGGGTATCCCTGGGAGGCGAAGGCCGTCATGACCGCCCTGATGTGGATCGGCCGTCTCGAGCTGATCCCCGTCCTCGTCCTGCTGACCCGGGCGTACTGGCTGCGATGAGCGCCGTCGCGTCCCGCCCCACGGCCGTCCGCGTCGCGCCGCCCCTGCGCGTGGTCGGCCTGGTCGTGGGCGGCGCGGGCCTCACGATCGCGGCACCGCTCGCCTACGCGGCCTGGCTCGATGAGCCACTCCTGCCGTACGCGCTGCCCCTGGCGCTCAGCGCGGCCCTCTTCGCCGTCGCCTACCTCGCCGGGCGGCGCGTGGACGCCCCGAATCGTCGCGAGGCCCTCGCCGCCGCGGTCCTGACGTGGGTCGGCCTGTCGGCGCTCGGCATCCTCCCGTACGTGCTCGGCAGCGCACCCGGCGGGCCGCAGGGCGTCATCGACGCCTTCTTCGAGAGCACCGCCGGCTTCACCGCCACCGGCGCCACGATCATCACGGACCTGCCGGCCCAGCCGCGAGCGCTGCTCCTCTGGCGCTCGCAGACCCAGTGGATCGGCGGCATCGGCCTGATCGTGCTGGCCGTGATCTTCCTGCCGCGACTCGCCGTCGGCGGCCGCCAGCTGATCGAGACGGAGGTCGCCGGACCGCAACTCGAGAAGCTGGCCCCGCACCTGCGCGCGTCGACGCTCCGCATCGTCGGGGTCTACGTCGCGCTGACGGTGCTCGTGATCGCCGGCCTGACCGCGCTCGGCGCCGCCGGGCTCGCACCCGGCATGGGCCCCTACGAGGCGGTCGCGCACGCCTTCACCACCGTCTCGGCCGGGGGGTTCTCGCCGAGTCCGGACTCGATCGAGCCGTTCGGTCCGTGGGCGCAGTGGCTGATCGCGGGCGCGATCATCATCGCCGGCACCAACCTCGCGCTGTGGTTCCGGGCGATCGCCCTCGGGCGGCTGTCGAGCTTCCGAGACGACGAGCTGCGCTGGTACCTCGGCATCCTCGCGGTCGGGTCACTCGTCGTCCTCCTCGAGCTGATGACCGCCGGCACCTACGACCTCGCCGACGGCGTGCGCCAGGCCGTCTTCCAGGTCGCCTCGATCACGACCGGGACGGGCTACGCCAGCGCCGACTTCGCCGCCTGGGGCGAGCTCGCGCTGATCACCCTGTTCGTCCTGATGTTCGTCGGCGGCTGCACCGGCAGCCCGACGGGCGCGCTCAAGGTGATGCGCGTCGTGCTCTTCGGCCGCGTGATCCTGCGGGAGATCCGCGCCACCGTGCACCCCGAGCAGGTGCGCCTGATCCGCATCAACAGTCGACCGGTCAACGCCCGCATCATCCACGGGGTCCTCGTCTTCGTGCTGCTCTACGTCGTGCTCGTGCTGCTCAGCGCAGTGCTGCTGCTCGTCGATCCCGGCGCCCCCGCCGGCCTCAACTTCGAGGACGCGCTGAGCGCGGCCGCCGCCAGCGTCGGGAACGTCGGTCCCGGCTTCGGCTTCCTCGGTCCGATGGGGTCCTACGCGCCGTTCGCCGACCCGTCGAAGGTGTTCCTCGCGCTGCTCATGATCGTCGGGCGCCTCGAGATCTTCCCGGTGCTCGTCGTGCTCAGCCGCGCCTTCTGGCGGGACTAGGACGGCGGTCGGCGTATACTGCCCGCGGAGCGCCGGGAAGCCTGGTCGGCAACATCGCACCCGCCGGAGGCGGCGGAGAGGGGGACCCCGACGTGGCATTGCTCGTCTCCGCGATCTTCGCGGCCGCACTGATCGCCATCGTGGCGGACTGGATCGACCGCACGAAGATCGCACTCCTCGGCGCCGCCGCCGTCGTCCTGGTCGGCGCGCTGACCGTCGACACGGCGGTCGAATCGGTCGACTGGCAGACGCTCGGCCTCCTGGTCGGGATGATGATCATCGTCGTCCTCGTCGAGCCGACGGGGATCTTCGGCTACCTCGGCCTGCACGCCGCGCGCCTGTCGCGTGGCCGTCCGATGCGGCTCCTGTTCCTGCTCGGCCTGTTGACCGGGACGATGTCGGCTTTCCTCGACAACCTGACAGCGATCCTGCTGGTGCTGCCGATGGCCTTCGCGGTCTCCCGCCAGCTCGGCATCTCGCCGATCCCCCTCGTGGTCACGCAGATCCTGAGCAGCAACCTCGGCGGAACGGCGACGCTGATCGGCGATCCGCCGAACATCATGATCGGCGGCGCCAAGCCCGAGCTCTCGTTCGTCGAATTCATCGTCAACCTCGCGCCGCCGTCCGTCGTCGCGCTCGTGGTCGCGATCCTGATGCTGCGCGTGCTGTTCCGACACGACCTGCGCTACGACCCCGTGCGGGCTGCGGCGCTGCAGGACCTCGTCCCGTCGTCCGAGCTACGCGAGTCGACGGCACGCCGCGCAGTCGTCCTCGGGGTGCTGGGCCTGACGCTGCTCGCGTTCTTCGCCCACAACGCGATCCACCTCGCGCCCGCGGTCGTCGCGCTGTGCGGCGCGACCGCGATGCTGCTGGTCACCGACGTCAAGATCGAGAAGGCCCTCGAACGCGTCGAATGGGCGACCCTGTTCTTCTTCATCGGCCTCTTCGTGATGGTCGGCGCGCTCGAGCAGCAGGGCGTGATCGAGCGCATCGCCGACGTCGTCCAGGAGATGACCAGCGGCAGCGAGCCGATCCAGGCGCTGGTGATCCTGTGGGGTGCCGCCGTCGGGTCCGCGCTCGTCGACAACATCCCGTTCACGGCCGCGATGATCCCGGTCGTCGACCAGATCGATGGCGCCGGGATCAAGCCGTTCCTGTGGTGGTCGCTCGCGCTCGGCGCCTGCTTCGGCGGCAACGCGACGATGGTGGCCGCCGCCGCCAACGTCGCCGCCACCGGCATCGCGAAGCGCGAGGGGCACCCGATCTCGTTCGCGCGCTTCCTGCTGTACGGCCTGCCCGTGACGATCGTGTCGCTCGTGATCGCCACGCTCTGGGTCCAGCTGGTGCTGCTCTGACGCGCCCGGCAGGATTCGAACCTGCGGCCTCGAGATTAGAAGTCTCTCGCTCTATCCCCTGAGCTACGGGCGCACCCCGAACGGTACCCGGCGCGGTCGTACGGCGATACGCAGCACACTGGTCGGGTGCGCTATCCGTACGCCGATCTCGTCGGACTGCCGAACGTCCCGCGCCTGTTGAGCGCCGCCGTGCTCGGCCGGCTGCCGGTCGGCATGGGGGCGATCGCGCTGTTCCTGCTCGTACGCCAGAGCGGCGGCTCGTACGCGACCGCCGGCTTCGCGGTCGGCGCGTCGACGATCGCCGGGTGCGTCGGCGCGCCCGTGCTCGGACGGCTCGTCGACGCGCACGGGCAACCGCGGGTGCTGATCCCGAGCATGCTGGCCCAGGTCGCGGCGCTCGTGCTGCTCGCCCTGCTGGCCCCCGCCGACGGCCCGCTCCTGTTCGCGCTGTGCGCCGCCTACGGGTTCCTCGCCCCGCCGCTCGCCGCCTCGCTGCGCGCCACGTGGGCGCAGCTGCTCCCGGACCGAGGGCGCCTCCAGCGCGCCTACTCGCTCGACTCGACCGCGCAGGAGACGATCTGGATCATGGGTCCCGTCCTCGCCGCCTCGGTGGCGGCCGCCTACGACGCCCGCATTCCGCTGGTGCTGATGGCCGGCTTCGTCGGGATCGGCGTACTCTGGTTCGCGACCTCCGAGACGAGCCGCCGCTGGCGCGCCGAGCGCACGGGCGAGCGGCACCTGCTCGGGCCGCTGCAGGCCCGTCCCGTGCGACGCGTGCTGATGGCCATCCTCGGCCTCGCCTTCGCCTGGGGCTCGCTCGAGCTCGCCATCGCCGCGCGGGCGGACTCGCGCGGCGAGAACCCGGGGCTCCTCCTGTCAATCTGGGCCGTCGGCAGCGTCGTCGGCGGGCTCGCCTTCGCCGCCCGCCGCTGGGGCGGCACCCCGCAGCGGCTGCTGGTGATCCTGCTGATCCTCAACTGCGCGGGCTTCCTCGTCCTGCCCCTCGCCCGCGACGCGGTGCAGCTCGGCGTGTTGCTCGCGATCACCGGCGTCGTCAACGCACCGGTGATCGCCACCCTCTACACCCTGATCGAGGAGCTCGCGCCACGGGGCACCGTGACCGAGGCCTTCACATGGGTGTCGACGACGTTCCTGGCGGGGATCAGCGGCGGCGTCGCCCTGGCCGGCGTCGTCTCGGACGCGTACGGCCCGCGCAGCGCCTTCGCGCTGGCCATCGTCGGGGGAGGGGCCGCCGTGGTCGCCGTCGTGCTGCGGCACCGTGGACTGCACTCGGCGACCGCACAGGTGGCAGACCGCACGATGTAGGCCGCAGGGCGCTCCGCTGCGATGAATTCGGCATGGGGAGCACCGAGGCATCCATGCTGACGCTGCAGGAGGCTGCGGACGTCGTCGGCTGCCACTACCAGACGCTGTACCGGCGCGTCCGCAGCGGTGACATCCCCGCGCTCGTCGCCGGCGGCTCGTACCGGATCCGCCGCGAGGACCTTGACACGTGGCTGTCCGAGCGCGACCAGCGCAGCGGCGCGGTCCCGGACCGCGGCCAGCGCGACTGGCCGGCCCAGGCCGACCGCCTCTTCTCGCACCTGATCACGGGCGACACCGACGCGGCCCGCCAGCAGATCGACCGCCTGCTCGCCGGCGGCACCTCGGTGGCGGAGTTCTGCGACAGCCTGTTCGCGCCGATCCTCTTCCGCATCGGCGACCTCTGGCGGCGCGGCGAGATCACGATCGGCGACGAGCATCGCGCGTCGCGCACCGTCGAGAGCCTGCTCGAGCGCGTGCTGGCCGCACGCCCGAAGCCGGGACCGCGGCTCGGCACCGTGGTCGTAGCGGCCCCCCGCGGGGATCGCCACTCGCTGCCCGGGCAGATGGTCGCCTTCGGCCTGCGCGCCGACGGCTTCATCGTGCACCACCTCGGCGCCGACCTTCCACCCGACGAGATCGCCGACCTCGCCACGCGCGAGCAGGCCGACCTCGTCGCCCTGTCCTGCGCGACCGGGGATCGCGAGGGACTCGTGGAGGCGATGCGGGCGCTCGCCGCGGCGGGCTTCCCCGTACTGGTCGGCGGGGCGGGCATCGGCAGCGCCGAGGCGATCGAGCTCGGAGCGGCCCGCTACGGCGGATCCGTGGCCGAGGCGCAGCTGGCCGCCCGCGCGATCGTGCGCGAACGCGCCGCTGCGCGCTAGCGCCGCTCGGAGCGGTCGAACGGCCGCAGGCGCTCGGCGGTCTCCTCGCGTCGCGTCGTGCGCGCTCCCGCATCGCGCCCGCCGACGGCGTCGACGGCCTGACGCATCAGCTCGTCCTGCGCCATCACGGCGGCGGCACCCGCGACGGGGATGCGGCGCTCCCATACGCCGTCGCGGCCGAGCTCCCACGAGCCGCCGGAGTCGGCCAGTTCGAGTTCGAGGACCGCGTCGAGGCGTTCCAGGACAGCGGGGTCGCGGACCGGCACGACCACCTCGATCCGCGAGTCGAGGTTGCGCTGCATCATGTCGGCACTGCCGAGGTAGGTCGTCGAGGCGACCCCGGTCTCGAAGCGGAAGACGCGCGCATGCTCGAGGAAGCGCCCGAGGATCGAGACGACGCGGATGTTCTCCGACATTCCGGGCACACCGGGACGCAGGCAGCAGATCCCCCGCACGATCAGGTCGATGCGGACCCCCGCCTGGGCGGCCCGGTAGAGCTCCTCGATGACCACCGGGTCGACCAGGGAGTTCATCTTCATCGTGATGCGGGCGGGGCGGGCGGGGGTGTGCTCGACCGCGCAGCGGCGGATCTCGGCCACGACGTGGCCACGCAGGTGCATCGGCGCGACCCAGATCGCGTGGTACCCCTGCGGTCGCGCGAAGCCGGTCATCTGGTTGAAGAGGTCCGCGACGTCGGCGGTGATCTGGTCGTCGCAGGTGAAGAGACCGAAGTCCGTGTAGGTGCGCGCGGTCGACGGGTTGTAGTTGCCCGTGCCGATGTGCACGTAGCGGCGCGTGCCTCCCTGCTCGCGACGCACCACGAGCGCCAACTTGCAGTGCGTCTTGTAGCCGACCTGCCCGTGCACGACGTGGACGCCCGCTCGCTCGAGGGCGCGGGCCCAGCGGATGTTGCGCTCCTCGTCGAAACGGGCGGTCACCTCGACGAGCGCGACGGCCTGCTTGCCCTCCTCCGCGGCGAGGGCGAGCGCCGGCACGATCGGCGAATCGCCGCTCGTGCGGTAGATCGTGTGCTTGATCGCGAGCACGTCGGGATCCTGGACCGCCTGCTCGATGAAGCGCTCGACCGAGGCGCCGAAGGACTCGTACGGGTGGTGCACGAGGATGTCGCCCTTGCGGATCTCCGCGAACACGTCGACGGCGCCTTCGCCCTCGCCGGCGAGTCGCGCCGGCAGCTGCGACTGCCAGGGCCGGAACCGCAGATCGGGGCGGGGGAGACGGGCGAGGACGCTCAGCCCGCCGGTGTCGAGCGGCGGCCGGGTGGCGAAGACCTGGCGCAGATCGACGTCGAGGGCGTCGATCAGGGTCGCGCGCATGTCGGCGGGCATCGACTCGTCGATCTCGAGGCGCACGACGTCGCCGAAGCGGCGCCGCGACAACTCCCGCTCGACCGCCTCGAGCAGGTCGTCGGCGCCCTCCTGGATCTCGAAGTCCGCGTCGCGCGTGACCCGGAAGGTGCTCGACGCGACGATCTCCATGCCGGGGAAGAGCATCGGCAGTCCCGCCGCGATGATCTCCTCGATGCGCACGAAACGGTCGCGGTCGCCGAGGCGCACGAGCCGGGGCAGCACCTCGGGCACCTTGACGCGCGCGAAGCGCGTCTCGCCGTTCGACGGGTCGCGCACGGACACGCCGACCGACAACGACAGGTTGGAGATGTAGGGGAAGGGCTGGCCGGGACCGACGGCGAGCGGCGTCAGCACCGGATACAGCTGGGCGCGGAAGACCTCCGCGATCTCCTCCTGCTCCTCCGCGGTGCAGTCGGCGAGCCCCACGACCTCGATGCCGTGCGCCGCCAGCTCCGGCAGCAGCATGCCGTGCACCGTGTCCTCAAGTTGCGCCTGCAGGTCGCGGTAGCGATCGGCGATCGCGTCGAGCGTCTCGTGCGGGGGCGTGCCGTCCGTCGGCACGGTGCCGTGCAGCACGTGGTCGACGAGGCCCGCCACCCGCACCATGAAGAACTCGTCGAAGTTGCTCGCGTAGATCGAGCAGTAGCGGACGCGCTCGAGCAGTGGAAACGTCGGATCCGCCGCCAGTTCGAGCACCCGGCGGTTGAAGTCGAGCCAGGACAGCTCGCGGTTGAACAGCCGCTCGCGACCCTCGGGGGCGCGCAGGGACGCGGAGGGGCGGGGACCCGGCGTTGTGCGACTGGCCTCCATCGGCGGAAGGGTACCCGCTGCGGGCGGGCCGCGACCGCGCAGCGCGCGCGTAACCGGATCGTCACCGTCGGCTCACCGGCTCCACACCCATCGCCCCCCGCGCATCGCCGATTCTGCCGGCGAAGGGTTCCGAGACCAACGGAGGGAAACCACGTGCATACCCGCAAGGCACTCACCACGATCCTCGCGATCGGCGCCATCGGTGCGCTGATGGCCGGCTGCGGCGGCGGCCGCGAGGAGGAGACGACCACGGACGCCGCCGCGGCGCAGAGCGACCTTTCCGGCGCGATCGTGCTCGACGGCTCCAGCACCGTCGCCCCCCTGGCCACGATCCTGGCCGAGAAGTTCGAGGGCGCCAACCCCGGCGTCTCCGTCACCGTCGGCACGTCCGGCACCGGCGGCGGCTTCGAGAAGTTCTGCGCCGGCGAGACGGACGTCTCGAACGCCTCGCGTGGCATCAAGGACGAGGAGGTCGCGGCCTGCTCCGAGGGCGGCGTGGAGTACTCGGAGGTGCTCGTCGCCAACGACGGCATCGCGATCGTCGCCAACCCGGAGAACGACTGGGCGCAGTGCCTGACGGTCGAACAGCTCGCCACCATGTGGGGCCCGGGCTCGTCCGCCACCAGTTGGAAGGACATCGATCCGTCGTTCCCCGATGAGCCGCTCAAGCTGTACGGCCCCGGCACCGACTCCGGCACGTTCGACTTCTTCACGGACGCCATCAACGGCGAGGAGGGAGCGAGCCGCACCGACTACTCGCCGTCCGAGGACGACAACGTGACCATCCAGGGCGTCACCGGCGAGAAGGGCGGGCTCGGCTACTTCGGCCTCTCCTACTACCTGGAGAACCAGGACAAGCTCAAGCTGATCGAGGTCGACAGCGGCTCCGGCTGCGTCGCCCCGAGCCTCGAGACGGTGCAGTCCGGCGCCTACGCGCCGCTCTCGCGCCCGCTCTTCATGTACGTGTCGGGCGGCGCGGCCGAGCGCCCCGAGGTGCTGGCCCTCGCCCAGTACCTGGCGGACAACGAGGAGGCCCTCAACACCGAGGCCCTGTTCGTGCCCCTCTCCGAGGAGCAGCTGACCACGCTCAAGACCGAGGTCGACAGCCTCAAGGGCTAGTCTGACCGCGTGGCAGTCGATTCCCCCACGATCGGAGGTGGGGGGCCGGCCCCCCGGCGAGCGCGCCATCAGCGGCGCGCTCGCCCTGGCGGCGGTGATCTCGGTGCTCGTGACGGTGGGCATCGTGATCGCGCTCCTGATCCCGTCGATCGAGTTCTTCGCGGAGATCTCGCCGACCGAGTTCTTCGGCACCACCGACTGGGCGCCGCTGTTCGAGCCACCGGCCTTCGGCGTCCTTCCGCTGATCATCGGCACCCTCTCGACGACCTTCTGGGCCTGCCTTGTCTGCCTGCCGCTCGGCCTCGGCACGGCCATCTACCTGAGCGAATACGCCCGCCCGAGGGTCCGCAACACCGTCAAGCCCGTGCTCGAGGTGCTGGCCGGCGTCCCGACGGTGGTCCTCGGCTACTTCGCCCTCACCGTCCTGACGCCGTTCCTGCGCGACCTGGGCTGGCAGGTCGAGATCTTCAACGCCTTCTCCGCAGGGGTGATCATCGGCATCCTGCTTCTGCCCACCGTCGCCTCGCTGTCGGAGGACGCGATGACGGCCGTGCCCCGCAACCTGCGCGAGGGCTCGTTCGGCCTCGGCGCGAATCGCTTCCAGGTCTCGACCCGGGTGGTCGTGCCCGCCGCGATCTCCGGGATCATCGCCTCCTTCGTCCTGGCCATCTCGCGCGCGATCGGCGAGACCACGATCGTGCTGCTCGCCGCCGGACAGCTGGCGCGCGTCTCCTTCTGGCCGGGCGAGTCCGTGATGACGATGACCGCCTTCATCGCGGGTACGGGCTCCGGGGACGTGCCGACCGGCTCGATCGAGTACAAGACCATCTTCGCCGTCGGCATGACCCTGTTCGTGCTGACCTTCATCCTCAACATCATCTCGATCCGGATGGTGCGCCGCTTCCGGGAGATCTACGAGTGAACGCGGCCAACCGCATCGCCGCGGCACGCGCGGAGGGCGCCGTCCGCGACTCGATCGCCGGACGCCGCAACCGCTCCCTGGCGGCCGGCGTGTTCCTCGGCTACCTGATCCTGTCGACGCTGGTCGGGCTCGTCGCCCTGGCGATCCTGCTGGTCACGATCCTGCAGGACGGATTGCCCTACCTCGATTCGATGCTGTTCTCGAACGCCCCGTCGGCGAACCCGAACCGGGCGGGCGCTCGTCCGGCGATCATCGCCAGCATCCTCGTCGCCGTCGTCCTGATCGCGACCGCCCTGCCCGTCGCGGTCGGGACCGCCGTCTACCTCGAGGAGTTCGCGCCGAAGGGCAACCGCCTGATCGACCTGATCGAGCTCAACATCCAGAACCTCGCCGCGGTGCCCTCGATCATCTTCGGCATCCTCGGCCTCGCGTTCCTCGTGCGCGGCATCGACCTCGGGCCTGTGCTCCTCGCCGGCGCCCTGATCCTGGGTCTGCAGATGCTGCCGACGGTGATCATCGCGGCTCGCGAGGCGCTGCGCGCGGTGCCCGACACGGTCCGACAGGGGGGCATGGCCCTCGGCGCGACACGCTGGCAGGTCGTCTGGCGCGAGGTTCTGCCCGCCGCGATCCCCGGCATCGCGACCGGATCGATCCTCGGCATGAGCCGCGCGATCGGCGAGACCGCGCCGCTGCTGATGGTCGGCGCGGCGACCTTCGTGTCGTTCAACCCGGGCCTGCTGACCCAGTACACCGTGCTTCCGATCCTCATCTACCAGTGGATCAAGCTTCCCCAGGAGACATTCCAGGGCCTCGCGGCGGCGGCTATCATCGTGCTGCTCGTGATCCTGGTCGCCATGAACGGATTCGCCATATGGATGCGCAACAGGTACGAGAGGAAGTGGTGAGCGTGGAGCAGAGCCCCGAGACGACCACCGCCACGCCGCCCGCCGGCGTGCGCGAGGCGGGCCTCGGCACCCTCGACGTGACCGATCGCTCCGCGGCGGAGGCGACGCCGGTCGAGGAGCGCGAGGTCGTCTTCGACTGCGCCGGCGTCGGCGTGCGCTACAACGGCAAGCGCGCCCTGCGCGACGTCGACCTCCGCATCCACGCCAACGCGGTGACGGCGCTGATCGGCCCCTCGGGCTGCGGCAAGAGCACCTTCATCCGCTGCCTGAACCGGATGAACGACCTCATCCCGGGCGCCACCGTCGACGGCGGCGTGCGGTATCACGGCGAGGACCTCTACGACCCGCAGGTCGATCCGATCGAGGTCCGCAAGCGGATCGGGATGGTCTTCCAGAAGCCGAACCCGTTCCCGAAGTCGATCTACGACAACATCGCCTTCGGCCCGCGCGTGCTCGGCATGAAGGACCAGCTCGACGAGCGCGTCGAGCAGGCGCTGCGTCGCGCCGTGCTCTGGGACGAGGTCAAGGATCGCCTGAAGGAGGGCGCGCTGGGACTCTCGGGCGGCCAGCAGCAGCGGCTCTGCATCGCCCGCGCGTTGGCCGTCGAGCCGGACGTGATCCTGATGGACGAGCCGTGCTCGGCGCTCGACCCGATCTCCACGTCGGCGATCGAGGACCTGATGCTGTCGCTCACCGACGAGTACACCGTGGTGATCGTCACGCACAACATGCAGCAGGCCGCGCGCGTCGCCGACATGACCGCGTTCTTCTCCGTCGACCAGGGGGAGACCGGTGCCCGCTGCGGCGTCCTCGTGGAGGTCGACCGCACCGAGCGCATCTTCACCAACCCGGCCAACGAGCGGACCGAGGCCTACGTGACGGGGCGCTTCGGATGAGAGAGGGCTTCCAGGAGGAGCTCGACGGGCTCTGCGCGGCCGTGCTCGAGGAGGGGCGTATCGCCGCCGGCGCCGTCGCGGAGGCGACGCGCGCGCTCGTCGACTGGAGCGTCGAGGCCTTCGAGGCGACCGTCGCCGCCGAGTCGGACCTGAAGCGGCTCTACCTCGAGACCGAGGCGCACGTCGAGACCATCGTCGCGCGTCAGGCGCCCGTGGCGAGCGACCTGCGCACGGTGCTCGCCGTGCTGCACATCAACCGCAGTCTCGAGCGGGCGGCCCACAACGCGGCGCGCATCGCGCACCTCGCGACGCCGCCTCCGCGCCGCGCGCTGGTCGAGGAGGCCGTGATCACGGACGCGCTGCGCGCGATGGGGGAGCGAGGTGCCGAGATGCTACGCACAGCGGTCGACGCGTTCGACCGCCGCGATCCCGGCGCCGACCGCCTGCTGGCCGCCCTCGACGAGCTCGTCGATCGCGAGAACGAGAAGATCGCCGAGACGATCCTGACGATCGACATCAACGACCCCGAGCTGCGCCAGTGGGCGTCGCGGATGCTGTTCGCCGCGCGCTGGCTGGAGCGGGTCGGAGACCATGCCGTCAACGTCGGCGAGCGCGTCACCTACATGGTGACGGGCGAGTCGCCGGCGGTCGAGCACACCGGCTGAGACGGCTGCGAGGGGTGAGCGGTGGGACTCGAACCCACGACCGCCGGGACCACAACCCGGAGCTACCACCAGCTGAGCTACGCCCACCACGGCCCGCCTCCGGCGGACGGCGGGAGCATACACCGACTGCCGCGGCAGAGGTCGCGGGCTAGGATCGTGCGATGGCGACCGTCCTGATCGTCGAGGACGACGAGGTCCTCGCCGGCGTCATGCGCCGCCACCTGACCCAGGCCGGCCACGACGTGGAGTGGGCGGCGGACGGGGAGCGCGGCCTCAAGAAGATCCGCTTCGAGCGCCCCGACGTCTGCGTCGTCGACCTGATGATGCCCGGCACCGACGGCTGGGGGGTGATCGAGCAGATGCGGGCCGAGGGGCTGGAGACGCCTGTGATCGTGCTGTCGGCACGCTCCTCCGAGCACGACAAGGTGCACACGCTCGGCATCGGCGCGGACGACTACCTCGTCAAGCCGGCCTCGATGAGGGAGCTCGTGGCGCGCGTCGGCGCCGCGCTGCGCCGATCCGGCCAGGGACGGAGCGACGCAGAGCGCGCGCGCGAGGATGGCGAGATCACCGCCGAGGGGATCCGCATCGACTTCAAGACGCATCGTGCGCTCGTCGAGTCGGCTCCCGGCCAGTGGACGGACTGCGAGCTGACCGTCCGCGAGTTCCGCCTGCTCGTCACGCTCGCGCGCGACGAGGGGCGCGTGCTCAGTCGCGACGAGCTGCAGCAGCGGGTCTGGGGCACGCCGCACCGCCCGCGCGATCGCATCGTCGACGTGTGCGTGCGCAAGATCCGCGAGAAGGTCGATCACCGCTCGCCGACGCGCGACTTCGTGCACACGCACTACGGCGTCGGCTACCGCTTCGAATCCGAGCCGAAGGCCGACGCCTAGGCCGCGATCGGGAGACGGACGCGCAGCAGGGTGCCGCGCTGGCCGTCCGACTCGGCGACGACGTCGCCGCCATGCGCCTCGACGATGTGCTTGACGAGCGCGAGCCCGAGCCCCGAGCCCGGGCCGGTGCGCGAGGCGTCGCCGCGGTAGAAGCGCTGGAACACGTAGGGCAGATGCTGCGCCGGGATGCCGATCCCGTCGTCGCGCACCACGAGCACCGCTACCTCCGCCTCGATCCGCAGCTCCACGTCGACGGCCGCGCCCTGCCCGCCGTGGATGAGGGCGTTGTCGACGAGGTTCTGGACGACGACCTCGCAGAGGCGCACGGCCACGGGCACCTCGGCGGCATCCGGCGTCTGCACGCGGATGACGCGGCCGCGCCCGAGGCGCCGGCTGCGCGCATCGTCGACGACACCGCGCACGACGCCGGCGAGGTCGGCGACGCCGTCGGCGACCGCGAGCCGCCCCCGGTCGAGCGCCGCCAGCAGCAGCATCTCGTCGATCAGCCGACGCATGCCCTCGACCTCGTTCTCGATCTGGACCGCGAGCTCAGCCCGATCCTCGTCGATATCGGGCAGGGCGAGGGTCTCCGCGAGCCCGAGGATGCGCGCCAGGGGCGTGCGCAGCTCGTGCGAGACGGCGGCGGAGAAGGTGCGCCGCGCCTCCTCGAAGTCGATGTCCTCCGTCGCATCGACGATGGCGACGAGGACGTCGTTCCCCCAGCCGGAGGCGGTGATGCGCAGGGAGCGCGGGGGGTCGCCGAGGATCACCGACTCGCGCGTCACGCCGTGCAGGCCGCCCGCGCCCTCGACGATGCGGGCGAACGATTCGGAGACGCCGCGCAGGGGAGCTCCCTCGTCGACGCCGACGGCCAGCGAGCGGGCGGCGCCATTGGCGTAGGCGATGCGCCCGTCCGAATCGACCAGGACCAGCGCCACCGGCACGATCGCGCCGACCAGCGCCAGATCCGGCGCGCGCTCGTCGACGGGCTCCGGCGGCGACGGCGGATGTCGATCGCGAGCAGCGCCGCCACGACCAGGGCACCCGCGACGATCAGGGCCGCTTCGGGAGACACACGCCCAGCATAGGCGGCACGTCCGTGCCGCCGCCGCGTACACCGGATCGATACCGGCCCGCCACCGCCGCGCAACCCACGGCCCGCCGTTCGGCCCGTAGCGTGACGCCATGCCGAGCATCCTCGTGATCGAGGACGATCCCGTTCTCGGAAAGGCGATGGCCATGCACCTGCGCCACGCCGGCTACGACGTCGATCTCGCGGAGGATGGCGAGCGTGGCCTGCGGCGGATGCAGCACCATCGCCCCGACGTGGCCGTCGTCGACCTGATGCTGCCCGGCGTCGACGGCTGGGCGGTGACCGAGACCATCCGGCGCGACCACGGGGGCGTGCCGGTGATCGTCGTTTCGGCGCGCGGCTCGGAGCACGACAAGGTCCACACCCTCGAGATCGGGGCCGACGACTACCTCTCGAAGCCATTCGGGATGCGAGAGCTGGTGGCCCGCATCGAGGCGCTGATGCGCCGCTCGCGGCTGGTGGCGACGACCGTTCCGCGCGGCGACGCCATCGTGGTGGAGGGACTGCGCGTCGATCCGAACCTGCAGCGCGCCTTCGTGCGCGTGCTGCCCGGGCAGCCGGAGGGCGAGTGGGAGGATGCGCAGCTGACGCCGACCGAGTTCCGCCTGATCGTCGCCCTCGCGCGCGCGGAGGGGGTGGCCCTCAGCCGCGACGAGCTGCAGCGGCGCGTCTGGGGTACGCCGTACCGGTATCGAGACAGAACCGTCGACGTCTGCGTGCGCAAGCTGCGCGAGAAGGTCGATCGGCGCAGCCCGACGCACGACTACGTGCATACGCACTACGGCGTCGGCTACCGCTTCGCCGCCGAATCGTCCTGACGCCGCCGGCGCCCGGATACACTGGGCACGTGCTCGAGATCGGCACCATCCTGCGCTCCGCACGCGAGCGGCGCGGCCTCGGTATCGACGAGGCGGCGGAGGCCACGAAGATCCGGCCCGCGTACCTCGACGCCATCGAGGAGGAGGCCTTCGAGCGGCTGCCGGGACCGACCTACGCGCGCGGCTTCCTGCGCGCCTACGCGGAGTACCTGGGGCTCGACGCGCAGCCGCTGATCGATGAGTTCTCGGAGCGCTTCTCGACGGCGCCGTGGGAGCTCGACGACGACGTCATGTTCCCGCGCCGCCGCGGCCCGCGCGCCGACGCGCGCGCCAGTCGCAGCTCGGGGATCATCGTCGTCGCACTGGCGGGGATCGTCGCGGTCGCCGTGCTCGTCGTGATCGCCGCGACCTACCCGTCGGGACCCGACCAGCCGCTGCCCGAGGACGCCGGCACCACCTCCGTGGTGACGGTGACGGAAGAGGCCGTCAACCCCGTCGCCACGGCCGTCACCGCCGAGACGGAGCCCCAGACGACACAGGCGCAGGCCCCCGTGACGCTGCGGATCCGGCCGCTCGCGCAGGTCACCGTGACGGTGCGCGCGCTCGACGAGCCCGAGGCGATCCCGCCGCTCTTCCAGAGGGAGATCGAGCCCGATCCGGAGCAGCCGCAGGCGCAGGGCATCCTGATGCCGCGGTCCACGACCGGCTACACGGTGCGCATCGATCGACCCGGCACGATCATTCTCGAGGTCAACGGCAGCCAGGTGGTTCCCGGCGACGGCGACAGGCTGCTGACGATCGATCCCGACGGCCGCGTGGCGGCGATCGAGTGAGCCGCCGCACCGCAGCCGTCCTCGTGACGGGATCCGAGATCCTGCTCGGCCGCACCCAGGACCGCAACAGCGGCACCCTCGCCCGCTCGCTGGACCTCCACGGGGTGCGCCTCGAGCGCGTCGTCGCCGTCGACGATCGCGCGGAGCAGCTGCGTACGGCGCTCGACGAGCTGCTCGGAGCCGGCTTCGACCTGGTCGTGACCTCAGGGGGTCTCGGGCCGACGCACGACGATCGCACCGTGGCCATCGTCGCGGAGGCCACGGGAAGGCCACTGGTCCTCGACCAGGCGGCGCTCGACGAGATCACGGCCATCGTTACCGGCTACGCCGAGGTGCGCGGCGTCCCGGTCGATCGGCTCCTGCCCGGGGCGCGCAAGCAGGCGATGGTGCCGGAGGGCTCCCACGTCCTGTCGCCGTCGGGCACCGCGCCGGGCGTGATCGTGCCGGGCCCGACCACGGTGGTCGTGCTGCCCGGACCGCCGACGGAGCTCCAGGAGGTGTGGGGGAGGGCCCTTGTCCATCCCGCGCTGGCCGGGATCCTCGGAGCCCGGCCCGATCGTCGCATCCTGCGCATCTGGAACGTGCCCGAGTCGACCGTGGCCCGCCGCTTCGAGGAGCTCGGCGGCGACGAGGGCGGCACCGAGACCTCGATCTGCGCATCCCGGTTGGAGGTGGAGGTCGTCGTCCGCTTCGGCTCCGAGACCGCAGGCGCCGCCCACGCCCTCGCCGACGGGATCGCGGACGAGTTCGGCGCGGCGGTCTACGCGCAGGACGACGCCAGCCTCGAGGAGCGCGTGGTGCGTGAGCTCGTCGCGCGCGCCTGGACTATCGCGACGGCCGAATCCTGCACCGCCGGGCTGGTCTCCGCGCGGATCGCCTCCGTGCCCGGCGCCTCGGCCGCGCTGCTGGGCGGCGTCGCCGCGTACGCGAACGCGGTCAAGGAGGACCTCGTCGGAGTGCCGGCGGCACTGATCGCCGAGCACGGAGCCGTCAGCGCCGAGGTCGCCGTCGCCCTCGCCGAGGGTATTCGCGCGCGCCTCGGGGCGGACGTCGGGGTCGGCATCACGGGCGTGGCGGGACCGGACGGCGGCAGCCCCGACAAGCCCGTCGGGCTGGTCCACATCGCGGTCGTCGGCCCCGGCGGCCGGGAGACGCTGATGCGCCGCTTCCCCGGCGATCGGGATGCCGTTCGCACCAACTCGGCGACGGCGGCGCTGCACCTCGTGCGCCTGCTGCTCGACGCATCGGCTCCCCTCGCCGACGCGCGCGTCCCCGGCGCGTAAGCGTCCGGCTCGCGGAGCATACTCTCGGGCAGGAACACGCAATCTCACCACCCGGCGCGCGCCGGCAGGGGGTCATCATGAGCGAACGCGAGAAGGCCATCGAGTCGGCCCTCCAGCAGATCGAGAAGCAGCACGGCAAGGGGGCGGTCATGCGCCTCGGCGACGAGACCCGCGCACCGGTCGCGGCCATCTCGACCGGCTGCCTCGGCCTCGACCTGGCGCTGGGCGTCGGTGGGCTGCCCCGGGGACGGGTCTGCGAGATCTTCGGCCCGGAGTCCTCGGGCAAGACGACGCTGGTCTACCACGTGATCGCCGAGGCGCAGCGCCGCGGCGGCGTCTGCGCCTTCATCGACGCGGAGCACGCGATGGACCCGACCTACGCCCGCAACATCGGCGTCGACATCGACAACCTGCTGGTCTCGCAGCCCGACAACGGGGAGCAGGCGCTCGAGATCGCCGAGATGCTGATCCGGTCGGGGGGCCTCGACGTGGTCGCCATCGACTCGGTCGCCGCACTCGTGCCGAAGGCGGAGATCGAGGGCGAGATGGGCGACTCCTTCGTCGGCCTGCAGGCGCGCCTGATGAGCCAGGCGCTGCGCAAGCTGACGGGCGTCCTCAACCGCACCGGCACGGTCGCCATCTTCACCAACCAGCTGCGCGAGAAGATCGGCGTCATGTTCGGCTCGCCCGAGACGACGACCGGCGGGCGCGCGCTCAAGTTCTACTCGTCCGTGCGTCTCGACATCCGTCGCATCGAGACCCTCAAGGAGGGCCAGGACGCGATCGGCAACCGGGTCCGCGTCAAGGTCGTGAAGAACAAGGTGGCCCCGCCGTTCCGCCAGTCGGAGTTCGACATCATCTACGGCTCGGGGATCTCGTGGGCGGGCAGCGTCCTCGATGTCGCCCTCGAGGACGACATCGTCGAGAAGTCCGGCTCCTACTTCTCCTTCGAGGGCGAACGCCTCGGCCAGGGCCGCGCCAACGTGCGCGCCTTCCTCGAGGAGCATCCCGGCATCCTCGAGACGATCTGCCGCCGCATCGAGGAGAAGGAGGGCGTCCAGATCACCGGCGGCCCGACCGGCCAGGCCGCCGACGCACCGGTCGCCGCCGATGTCCCCGAGGCCGCCATCGAGGCCGAGGCCGACGAGGCCGTCGCCGCCGAGAGCTGAGCGCCGCATGCCGGAGCGCGTCGTGACGAGGATCGCGACGCGCTCCGGGCAGCGGCTCGACGTCGAGCTCGACGGAGACCGCTGGCTGCCCCTCGCCGCCGCCACCGTCGTGCGCCTCGGCCTCGCGCGCGACGCGCCCGTATCCGAGAAGACGCGGCTCGAGGCCGAGCGCCTCGCCGCCGAGGAACGCGCTCTGGCCCGCGGCGCCCGCCTCGTCGGTCGTCGCTCGCACGCCCGCGACGAACTCGAGGGCAGGCTCGCACGGGCTGACGGACCGGAGGCGGCCCGCGTGGCCGTCGACCGTCTCGATGCCCTGGGGGTACTCGACGACGAACGTCACGCGCGGGAACTCGCGCGGCGCCGCCTACTGGACGGCTGGGGCCCCGAACGCATCCGCCACGACCTCGTGGCGGCCGGCGTCGCCGCCGACCTCGTCGAGACTTCGATCGACGACATCCCACAGGAAGACCTGCTCGCGGCCGCCTCCCGCGCGATCGGCGATCGCACGGGGCCGGAGGCCTGGCGTCGGCTCGCCGCGCGCGGCTTCGGCGAGGACATGGCCGAGCGGCTGCTCGGCGTGCCTCCGGACGCCTGACGGGACCCCCGTCCGCATCGCGCTACCCTTCGGCGGAGATGATTCCGCCGTCCCGCGAGGGGTGGCTCGTTCCACGACATTCTGGAGATCACTGTGCTCGAGACCGTGATCGCGGCAGTCGCCGCGCTGGTCATAGGCCTAGTCGTCGGCGCCGTCGGCGTGCGGTCGATCATGGGCGGACGCGATCGGTCCGCTGAGGAGGACGCCCTGCGGGAGATCGACGGACTGCGATCCGACGCGCAGTCCGCTGTGGCCAACGCGCATCGCGAGGCCGAGACGATCCGCAAGGAGGCCGCCCTCGACGCCAAGGAGCAGCTGCACGAGCTTCGCCGCGAACTGGAGCAGGCCCTCGACGAGCGGCGCGTCGAGCTATCACGGCTCGAGGAGCGGGTGGCGACGCGCGAGGAGGCCCTCAGCCGCGCCGAGCTCGCCGTCGTGGAGCGCGAGCACGGCATCGGGCAGCGCGAGGCTGAGCTCGCCGACGGGGAGTCCCGGCTCGCGGAGTCCCGCGCGCGCACCGAACGCGAGCTCGAGCGGATCGGCGGCATGACCGCGGATGAGGCCCGGACCCAGATCCTCCAGCGAGTCGAGGAGGCGGCCCGTCATGACGCGGCCCAGCTCGTGCGGCGGATCGAGGAGGAGGCCCGCCAGGATGGCGACCGACGGGCGCGCTCGATCATCGCCACGGGCATCCAGCGAACGGCATCCAGCTACGCGGCCGCCACGACGGTGTCGGCCGTGCCGCTGCCATCCGACGACGTCAAGGGCCGCATCATCGGGCGCGAGGGGCGCAACATCCGCGCGCTGGAGGCGATCACCGGCGTCGACGTGATCATCGACGACACCCCCGGCGCGGTCGCCCTGAGCGCCTTCGACGGCGTCCGGCGCGAGGTCGCCCGGATCACGCTCGAGAAGCTCGTCGCCGACGGCCGCATCCACCCGGCCCGCATCGAGGAGACCTACTACCAGGCCAAGGAGGAGATCGACGAGCGGATCCGCGAGGCCGGGGAGCAGGCCTCCTTCGAGGCGAACGTCCCGGGGCTCGACCCGGAGCTGATCGCGATCCTGGGCCGCCTCAACTACCGCACCTCGTACGGCCAGAACGTGCTCAAGCACTCGCTCGAGTGCGCGCACCTCGCCGCGATCATGGCGGTCGAACTCGGCGCCGATGAGCGCGTCGCGCGCCGCGCCGCGCTCCTGCACGACATCGGCAAGGCCGTCACCCACGAGGTCGAAGGACCGCACGCGCTGATCTCCGGACAGTTCTGCCGCAAGTTCGGGGAGGGCGAGGCCGTCTGCCACGCGGTGGAGGCCCACCACTACGACGTCGAGCCGGACTCGGTCGAGGCCGTCCTCGTGATCGCCGCGGACGCCATCTCGGCCGCCCGGCCCGGCGCCCGCGGCGAGAGCCTCGAGCAGTACATCAAGCGGCTCGAGTCCCTCGAGGAGATCGCGACCCGTCGGCCCGGCGTCGAGCGCTGCTTCGCGATGCAGGCCGGCCGTGACGTGCGGGTGATGGTCAAGCCGGGTGAGGTCGACGACGCCATGGCAGCCCTGCTCGCCCGTGAGATCGCCAAGGAAATCGAGGACACGCTCGAGTATCCGGGGCAGATCAAGGTGACCGTGATCCGCGAGTCCCGCACCAGCGAGCTCGCCCGCTAGGACCGCCATGCTCCGCTACCACGTCACGACGTTCGGCTGCCAGATGAACGTGCACGACTCGGAGCGGATCAAGGGCATGCTCGAGGCCGCCGGGATGGGGGAGGCGCCCGACCGGGACGCCGCCGACGTCCTCGTCTTCAACACGTGCACCATCCGCGAGAAGGCCGACGACCGGCTCGTGCAGCACCTGCACGACGCGCGCGGCCGCAAGGAGCGCGACCCGCACCTGCAGGTCGTGGTCGCCGGCTGCTGGGCCGAGTCGCAGCGCGACGCCATCTTCCGCGATTTCCCGTGGGTCGACGCCGCCGTGGGTCCCGGCCGGATCCGCTCGCTCGACCACGCCATGCGCGGCGACGGCGACGCCCGCGGAGCGTTCGGCAGCTTCGACGATTTCGCAGCCGACCTTCCGCAGCGGCGCGAGCGCGACTTCCAGGCCTGGCTGCAGCTGTCGATGGGCTGCAACTCCGTCTGCAGCTACTGCATCGTGCCGAGCGTGCGCGGACGCGAGCGTTCGCGGCATCCCCGGGAGGTCCTCGCGGAGGCCCGCAGCCTCGCAGCGGACGGCGTGGTCGAGGTGATGCTGCTCGGGCAGAACGTCAACTCGTACGGGCGCGACCTGCCGCCGTCGGAGCGCTGCACCTTCGCGGAGATGCTGCGTGCCGTGGACGCCATCGACGGGATCACGCGCATCCGCTTTATGAGCCCGCACCCGAAGGACATGCGCGGCGACGTGATCGCCGCCATGGCTGAAAGCGAGGCGGTCTGCGAGCAGTTGCACCTGCCGCTGCAGTCGGGATCGAGCCGCCTCCTCAAGCGCATGCGCCGGACGTACGACCAGGCTCGCTACCTCGAGCTGGTCGGACGCCTGCGGGAGGCCATGCCCGACATCGCCCTGACGACCGACGTGATCGTCGGCTTCCCCGGCGAGTCCGAGGCGGACTTCCAGGACACCCTTGACGTGTACGACGCCGTCGGATTCGACCACGCCTTCACGTTCATCTACTCGCCGCGCACCGGAACCGAGGCCGCGGGCTTCGAGGATCAGGTTCCCGACGAGGTCAAGCACGAGCGGCTCGAGCGGCTCGTCGAGGTCGTCCAGCGGCACGCCGCTCGACGCAACGCCGCACTGGTCGGAACGCTGCAGGAGGTGCTGTCGGAAGGCCCGAGCCGTACCGATCAGGGCGTCTGTCGCGGCAAGACGCGCGGCAACAAGACCGCACTGTTCACCCCAGCCGCGCCCGCGGGCACCGTCGTCGCGGTCCGCGTCGAGGAGACGACCTCGCAGACGCTGCGCGGCACGCTCGAGAGTCCCGTCCCCGCCTGAGCGCGGTGCCCGACGTGATCGCCATCTTCGGCCCGACTGCGGCCGGCAAGACCGCCGTCGCCATCCGGCTCGCCCGGCTGATCGCGCCCGCCGAGGTCGTGTCCGCCGACTCGATGCAGGTCTACCGCGGCCTTGAGGCGATCACGAACCAGCCGACGGCAGCCGAGCGGGAGGGGATCCCGCACCACCTCATCGGCTGTGTCGATCCCGACCAGCCCTACGACGTCGTCCGCTACGCCGAGGCGGCCCATGCCGCGATCGACGACATCCTCGCGCGCGGCGCGGTGCCGATCGTCGTCGGCGGTTCGGGCCTGTACCTGCGGGCCGCGATCGCCGACATCAGCTTCCCTCCGCCGGGGGAGGATGAGCGGCGACGACGGCTGCGCGACAAGATCGCCGCAGAGGGCCCGGCCACCATGCACGCGCGCCTCGCCGCCATCGATCCGGCCGCCGCCGCCCGCGTCGATCCCGCCGATGCCCGACGGATCGTCCGAGCACTCGAGTTGGCCGAGGCCGGCGCATCGCTCGCCCCGTCCACGGAGGATGCGCTCTGGAGCGGTTCGACACGTCATGCGACGCGCCTATTCGGACTCGTCGTCGAGCGTGCCGTGCTGCGCCGACGGATCGATGCCCGCACGCCCGAGCTGCTCGAATCGGGCGCTGCCGAGGTCGAGCGGCTGCTCGCCGCACCCGGGGGGCTTTCGGAGACGGCACGACGCGCTCACGGCGTCGACGACATCCGGGACCTCGTGGAGGGACGGATCGACCGGGCCGAGTGCGAACGCCGCCTGGCGACGCGCACCCGGCAGTACGCCAAGCGGCAGGACACGTGGCGACGGCGATTGCCCGGCCTCGAGGAGATTCGGGCCGACGGCACCGCCGACGCGGTCGCCGAGGAGATCGTCGCCAGACTCGCCGGCGAGCCCCGATACGATTAGGCAATGGAGATGATCGAGACCATCGAGGCCGCCTTCCGCGGTGATATCGAGGCGGCTGACGCACGCGCCGCCGTCGAAGAGGCGATCGCGCGACTCGACCGCGGCGCGGCCAGCCTCGCCGAACCGGACGGCGCGGGCGGGTTCGCGGTCAACGGCTGGGTGCAGCAGGCCATCCTGCTGTTCTTCCGGCTGCAGCAGATGGAGGTCATCGAACACGGCCCCTTCACGTACCACGACAAGGTCCCCCTGAAGACGCAGGTCGACGGAGTGCGCATCGTGCCGCCCGCGACGGTGCGCTACGGCGCCTTCGTCGAACCCGGCGCCGTCCTGATGCCGTCCTACGTCAACATCGGGTCGCGCGTCGGCGCCGGCACGATGGTCGATACGTGGGCGACGGTCGGATCGGGCGCGTGGATCGGCCGCGACGTCCACCTGTCGGGCGGCGTCGGGATCGGCGGCGTGCTCGAGCCCCCCGGCGCACGCCCGGTCATCATCGAGGACGGCGCCTTCATCGGATCCCGCGCGATCGTGGTCGAGGGTGTGCACGTGGGCGCGGAGGCGGTGCTCGGCGCCGGGGTGGTCCTGACCGCGTCGACGCGGATCATCGACGTCAGCGGCGCGCAGCCCATCGAGACGACCGGCCACGTGCCCGCCCGTAAGGTCGTCATTCCCGGCACCCGTCCACGCTCGTTCCCCGCGGGGGACTTCGACGTGCCGTGCGCTCTGATCATCGGCGAGCGCACGGCCTCGACCGATCGCAAGACCTCGCTCAACTCGGCGCTGCGCGAACTCGACGTCGATGTCTAGGCCGCACCTCGGGGGCAACGTCGCGGACATCTGCCACGACCTCGTCGCGACCGCGTCCGTGTACGGCGACGAGCGGACACTGGCGGACATGATCGAGCGACGCATCGCGGAGCTCGGCGTGGAGCACGAGCGGATCGGTGATTCGATCGTGGCCCGCACGGGGACCGATGGCACGCCGATCGCGCTCGTCGGCCACTTCGACACGGTCCCGAACTGGCCCGACGGTGGCGTGGAGCGCACCGACGAACGCATCATCGGCCGTGGCGCGGCCGACATGAAGGGTGGCGTCGCCGTCATGCTCGCCCTCCTGCAGCGCCTCGCCCTGGAGCCGCGGGACGCGGTCATGATCTTCTACGACCACGAGGAGGGGCCGCACGCCGACAACGGGATCCACCGCGTGCTCGCGGAATCGCGCCTGCTCGAATCGCGGCCGTCGATGGCGGTGGTGCTGGAGCCCTCCGGCGGATCGATCCACGCGGGTGCGGTCGGGTCGATCAACGCCCAGATCCGCTTTCGTGGGCGGGCGGCGCACGCGGCGCGGCCGTGGGAGGGGGAGAACGCGATCTCGGCGGAACTCGCAGACGCGCTCGGGCGCTTCGCGCGGCGCGCACCCGTCGCGATCGACGTCGACGGCCTGACCTACCATGACACGGTGACCGTCACCATGATCAACGGCGGTGTCGCCCACAACGTCGTGCCCGATTGCGTCGAGCTGTGGATCAATGCGCGCATCGCCCCCGGCGGATCCGTCGATGCCGCGCAGGCCGAGGTCGAGCAGCTCGCGGGTCCGTCCGCCGAGGTCGCGTGGAGCGATGTCGCACCGCCCGCGATGCCGAGCCTCGACGTGCCCGTCGTGCGGGAGTTCATCGCGCGAGCCGGGCTCGAGGTGCTGCCGAAGCAGGCCTGGACCGACGTGGCGACGATGCACGAGTGGGGCGTGCCGGCCTTCAACTACGGACCCGGTGATTCTGCGCAGGCGCATCAGCCCGGCGAGTGGGTCGCCATCGATCGGCTCGAGGAGTGCGAGCGGGTGCTGGCCCGGGAGCTCGGCCTGTCGTGAGCATCCCGATCGAGCGCTGGGAGGCCTGTGGCAACACGTACCTGCTCGTCGAGCGCGAGCGGGTCGGACGCCCCCTGGTCGCGGCTGCCGCGATCGCGCTCTGCGATCGCGTCAGCGGCCTCGGCGCGGACGGCGTTCTCGAGCTGCTGCCGGGCGCCGGCCCGGTGCGGCTCTCCATGGTGATCTGGAATCCGGATGGGTCGACGACCGAGGCGTGCGGCAACGGGACCCGGATGGCCGCGCGTTGGGCGTCCGAGCGCAGCGGTGAGGAGCGGATCGTGGTCGGGACGGAGGCCGGCCCGCTGCACTGCACGGTGACCGGCGAGCAGGTGCATGCGGTGATGGCGGAGGCAGGACTGACCGGGCACCAATACCGACCGACTGACGAGCCCTTCCCGTATCCACATCGCTTCGTCACGATCGGCAATCCGCACGTCGTGATCCCGGTCGATGACGTCGACGGCTTCCCCCTCGCGACCGAGGGTCCCGAGCTCGAGCGCCACCCGTGGTTTCCGGAGCGCACGAACGTGGAGGTGATGGCCCCGATCGACGAGCACCGCATCCGCATGCGCGTGTGGGAGCGCGGCGTTGGGGAGACGCCGGCCTGCGGCACCGGTGCGTGCGCGGCCGCCGTCGCGGCGATCGCCGATGGCATGGCCGTCTCCCCGGTCACCGTCGAGGTGCCTGGCGGAGAACTCGTCGTCGACGTCGGACACGACGGCGCGGTGACGCTGAGCGGCCCGGCGCGGCGGGTGGAGGAGATCCTGCTCGACGCGGACCTGCGCGCGGCCGGCG
>JBMTER010000004.1:0-26879 GCA_049433345.1 Gaiellales bacterium
CCCCGGCCCGGTACGCTGCGGGGCGTGTTCGGCAACTTCGAGTCGGCGTTCAGCACGCAGAAGCTCGAGCAGCTGCTCCTGCTCCTGCCCGTCCTGATCGTCTCGATGACGCTGCACGAGATGGCGCACGGCTACGTCGCCAACCGACTCGGCGACCCGACGGCCCGGATGCTCGGCCGCCTGTCGCCGAACCCGATTCGCCACGTCGACCCGATGGGGTCTGCGATGTTCGGGCTCTCGTGGCTCGCCTCCGGCGGCACGTTCCTGTTCGGCTGGGCCAAGCCGATCCCGGTGCAGCCCCGCTTCTTCAACCACCCGCAACGCGATTTCGCGATCGTGGCGATCGCCGGCCCGCTGACCAACATCGCGATCGCCTTCCTGCTCGCCTTCCCGATCGCGCACCTGCCGCTCGGGGACGGGATCTGGGCCGAGGCGCTCGTGCTCGCCTTCTTCATGAACATCTGGCTCGCCGTCTTCAACATGCTGCCGATCCCACCGCTCGACGGCAGCCGCGTCCTCGCGGCGCTGATGCCGCGCGAGATGGCCGAGGCATGGTCGCGCCTCGACCAGTTCGGCTTCCTGATCCTGATGGGCGCGATCATCTTCTTCCGGCCGCTGTTCCAGATCATCGGCGCCATCGCCGACCCGATCGCCCAGTTCCTCTACACGATCGCGGGCGGCTAGCCGTGCGCGACCGCCCGCTGCTCCTCGCCGGCCTCGCGATGGCCGCGATCGCCATCGCCTTCACCGCCTTCGGCCTGATCGCGGGCGACGGGCGCTAGCCCGCGCGGGCGGCGAGCCACGCGAGCTGGGCCGCGCGGTCGGCCGCCACGGCGCCCTCGACGGCCGCGGCGCGCAGCTCGGCCAGGGCGCGACCGATCTCCGGCCCCTCCGCCCCGGTCTCCCGCCGCACGTCGTCGCCGTCCACCTGCAGGGCGACGTGGCGCAGGCGGCCGAGGTAGGCCGTGGCCTCGGAGCCGCCGGCGGCCAGGGCCGCGCGCGGCGTCTGCCGGGCGCGGCCGGCCGCCTCGAGCCAGGCCGCGCGACGCTCCTCGGGCACCCCGGCGAGGGCCAGCCCGAGGCCGAGCGCGACGCGGTCCGCGTCACGCGCGACGTCCTCGACGAGCGCCCAGGCCGCGCGCATCCGCGCCGGGTCGGCGCCCATGCCGGGCTCGATCGCGTCGAGGGCGCCCCAGTCGGCCAGGAGCGCGAGCGGGGCCGCCGGGTCGCCCTCCGTGAAGACCAGGGCGAGGGCGTCCGCCATCCGCGCAGGCCCCGCGAGCGCGACGAAGCCCCCGTGGCAGGCGGCGCGGGCCGCGTGCTCGAGCGTCGCGTCGGGGGCGAGGCCGAGGCGCGTCGCGTAGCGCGCGGCGCGCACGATCCGCGTCGCGTCCTCCTCGAGGGCGTCGGGACGCAAGAGGCGCAGGACACCCGCTGCGAGGTCGGCACGGCCGTCGAAGGGGTCGAGGATCGCGCCGGCGTCGGGGCCGGCGCCGACCGCGGCGCTCGCGTTGACGGTGACGTCGCGGCGCGCGAGGTCCTCGTCGATCGTGGCGGGCCGCACGTCGGGCAGGGCGCCGGGCGCCGCGTAGGTCTCCGTGCGCGCCGTGGCCACGTCGACCGGCGGGCGCGAGCGCACCGTCGCCGTCCCGAACGCCGGGTAGACGATGACCTCGGAGCGGGTCAGCGCCGCGAGCCGCTCGGCGAAGGCGATGCCGTCGCCCTCGACCACCACGTCGACCTCGCGCGGCTCCTCGCCGCGGGCGAGGTCGCGCACGACGCCGCCGACCAGGGCCACGCGCTGCCCCGGTGCGGCCGCCTCGACGAGCCGCGGGACGGCGTCGCGCACGCGCGGCGAGGCCGCGAGGAGGGCGCGCGCGTCGGATCCGCCTGCGCGCGCCGCCATCCCGCTACGCCTCCGCGACGACTTCGATCTCGACGCGCGCGCCGGCCGGCAGGTTCGCGACCTGGAACGTCGAGCGGGCCGGGTACGGCTCGCCCATGCGCTCGGCGTAGACGCCGTTCATGTCGCCGAACTCGGCGAGGTCGATCATGTAGACCTGCGCGCGCACGACCTTCGTCAGGTCCGAGCCCGCGGCCTCGAGGATCGCCGCCACGTTGTCGAAGCACTGGTGCGTCTGCTCGACCACGCCGCCCGCGACGAGCTCGCCCGTGGCCGGGTCGACCGGGATCTGGCCGGCCAGGAAGACGAGGCCGCCCGTCTTGACGGCCTGGTTGTACGGCGCGCCGCCGAACGGGGCGGGCGCGTTGTCGGTGCGGATGATCTCCTTGGCCATTGGTGCTCCTCGTGGCGTTCGCGTGTGCTCGCGGATGCTAGACGCGCGCCCCCGGGCAACAGCCGGATATCCGGATATACTCAGTGGCGTGAAGAAGGTGCTGGTGTCCATCGACGAGGACCTGCTGGCGGAGATCGACCGCTCCGCGCAGCGCGAGGGGGTGTCGCGCAGCGCGTGGATCTCGCTGCAGGCCGCACGCGGCCTGTCGGAGCCGGTGCGCAGCCGGGCGGAGCGGGCCGAGGCCGCGGTCGCCGAGATCCGCCGCATCTACCTCGCCGCACCGCGCACGTCGGCGCCGATCATCCCGACCGCGCTCGAGCTCAAGCGCATGCACGCCGAGCGCCTCGACAAGATCGACCGCGCGGCCCGCGGCGGATCATCGGAGACGGCGTGAGGCGGCCGTTGGTCATCGACGCCTCCGTGCTGGTCCCGTACGCGCTGCCCGACGCCGACGACATCGACAGCGGCCGGCTCGAGGACGCCTTCGCCGACCCCCGCACCGACGTCGTCGCCCCGCCCTTCGTCGACCTCGAGGTCGTCAACGTCGGCGCGCGTCGCCGCGGGCTCGACGAGCGGTCGCTCGTGGCGATCGCCGAGCAGCTCGAGCGCCTGCCGCTCGAGCGCATCGACCCCGAGCTCACGGGCGTCGCACGCTGGGCCGCGTTCGGGCTGACCGCGTACGACGCGACGTACGCGGCGCTGGCCGAGCAGCTCGACGCGCGCCTTCTGACCCGAGACGACGACCTGCTGATCGCACTGCCCGACCGGGCGATCCGGTCCTTCAGCCCGTGATCCGCTCGATCCGCGCGCCGAGGGCGCGCAGGCGCTCGTCGATGCGCTCGTAGCCGCGGTCGATCTGCCCCACGTTGCCGATGGTGGTGGTGCCCTCGGCGCACAGCGACGCGATCAGCATCGCCATGCCGGCGCGGATGTCGGGGCTCTCGACGCGCTCCCCGACGAGCCGGCTCGGGCCCGTCACGATCGCGCGGTGCGGGTCGCAGAGCACGATCCGCGCGCCCATCGAGACGAGCTTGTCGGTGAAGACGAGGCGGTTCTCGAACATCTTCTCGAAGATCAGGATCGTGCCGCGGGCCTGCGTCGCCACGGCGACCGCGATCGAGGTCACGTCCGCGGGGAACTGCGGCCACGGCCCGTCCTCGAGCTTGGGCACCTGCCCGCCGACGTCATCGCGGATCACGAGCTCCTGGTGGTCGGGGACGCGCAGCTCGCGCCCCTCGAGCTCGATCCGCACCCCGAGCCGCTCGAACCCGTGCAGCACCGGGCGCAGGTCCTCCGGCTCGACGTCCTCGATCACGATCTCGCCCGGCGTGACGGCGGCGAGGCCGATGAACGAGGCCACCTCGATGTGGTCGGGGCCGATCCGGTGGGTCGCGCCGCCGAGCACGGCCCGTCCGCGGATCGTGAGCACGTTCGAGCCGATGCCGTCGATCTCCGCGCCCATCGCGACGAGGAAGCGGCAGAGGTCCTGGACGTGCGGCTCGCAGGCCGCGTTGATGAGGGTCGTCTCGCCCTTCGCGAGCACCGCGGCCATGACCGCGTTCTCCGTCGCGGTCACCGACGGCTCGTCCATGAAGAAGCGTGCACCGACCAGACCGCCGGGTGCGGCGAGGGTGAAGTCCCGGTCGAAGGCGACCTCCGCGCCGAGGGCGGCGAAGGCGTGCAGATGCGTGTCGATCCGCCGGCGGCCGATCACGTCGCCGCCGGGGGGCGGGACGACGACCTGGCCGCAGCGCGCGAGCAGCGGCCCGGCGAGCAGGATCGAGGCGCGGATCCGCACGCTCAGCGCGCGGTCGATCGCGGCGCTGAGGTCGCCCGCCGCCCGCACGCGCAGCGTGTTGCGGGCGAGCCACTCGACCTCGGCGCCGGTCGCGGCGACGAGCTCGGCCATCACCTCGACGTCGCGGATGCGCGGCACGTTCTCGATCACGCACTCCTGCTCGGTCAAGAGGCACGCGGCGATGATCGGCAGCGCGCCGTTCTTGTTGCCGGTCACCGCGACCCGCCCGGCGAGCGGATGCCCGCCCTCGATGACCAGCAGGTCACCGAGGGCGCCACGGGTCGACAGGGTGGCGCTCACGGGGCGAATCGTAGCCGTCGGGCCTCCCCGGGCGCCCCCGTCGGATAGGCTTGCCCGGATGTCCGACGAACTCGTGCACGACCGCGACGCCGCCTGGGCGATCGTCTGCGAGCACATCCAGTCGGAGGCCCTGCGCCGCCACTGCCTGGCCGTGGAGGCCTCGGTGCGCTGGTACGCCCGCCGGGCGGGCGAGGACGAGGGGGCCTGGGGCAACGTCGCGCTCCTGCACGACTTCGACTGGGAGATCCACCCCACGCTCGACGAGCACCCGCAGAAGGGCGAGGCGATCCTCGCCGAGCGCGGCTACCCGGACTGGTTCCGACGCGCGATCCTGTCCCACGCCGAGCACACCGGCGTTGCCCCCGAGACGCCGCTCGAGCGGACGCTGTTCGCGTGCGACGAGCTCAGTGGCTTCGTCCACGCCTGCGGACTGGTACGCCCCACGGGCCTCGAGGGGCTCGAGCCGAAGAGCGTGAAGAAGAAGCTCAAGACGCCCGCGTTCGCCGCCGGCGTGAGCCGCGACGACGTCTACGCGGGCGCCGAGCTGCTGGGCCTCGACCTCGACGACCACATCCGCAACGTCGTCGCCGCGCTGCAGCCGATCGCGGCCGAGCTGGGCCTGTCCGCCTAGAGGGCGGCGAGCGCCGCCACGAGGCGGTCGACGTCGCCCGCGTCGTTCCACGGGCCGACGGAGACGCGCGTCAGCTCCGTCCCGGGCAGCGAGCGCACGACGACCTCCTGCGCCTCGAGCCGGCGCACTACCTCGACGGCGGTCATGCCGTCCGTCTCGAAGGCCACGAACGGCGACGGCGCGTCGACCTCGGCCACGCGGCAGCGCGGCAGCTCGGCGGCGAGCCGCTCGCGCAGGTGCCCGGCGAGGCGCATCGCGTCGGCGTGGCCCGCCTCGACCCCGAAGCCCTCGCGCCAGGCGATCGCCGCGGTCAGGCCGACCAACGCGGTGTGCGTGACGGTGCCCGGCTCGAAGCGCCGCGCCCCGGGCCACATGCGCGGCCCCTGCGGCGTCTTCTCCATCGTCGGATAGCCGGGGAAGGCCGGCTGGATGCGCTCGACCGCGTCGGGCCGCACCCACAGCCCGCCCGTCCCGGACGGGCCGCACAGCCACTTCTGGCCGCTGATCGTGTAGACGTCGCAGCCGAGCGAGGGCGCGTCGACGGGGATGCAGCCGGGGCCCTGCGCGGCGTCGACGAGGAACAGCGCGCCGTGGGCGCGCACGGCCTCCGCCATCCGCGCGATCGGCATGATCCGGCCCGTCGTCCAGATCACGTGCGAGAGCGCCACCAGCCGCGTCCGCGGCGTCAGGGCGTCCGCGATCGCCTGCGCCGGGTCGGGGGCCTCGGTGATCGGCACGACGCGCGTGACGATCCCGCGTCGGCGGCCCATCACGTCGAGGGGCACGGTCAGCCCCGGATGCTCGTAGTCGCCGATCAGGACCTCGTCGCCCTCCCCCCAGTCGATGCCGCCGACGACGAGGTTGAGCCCGTCGGACGTGCAGTGCGCGAGCGCGATCTGCTCGACCGGGGCCGACACCATGCGCGCGAGCGCCGCACGCGCGTCCTGCTCGATCGCGGCCTGACGGGCGTACTTCGCATCGCCGATACGGCCGCCCACGTACGCCTCCTCGGTGTACTCCGCCATCGCCCGCACCGCGGGTTCCGGCAGCGGGCCGAACGTGCCGGTGTTGAAGTACGCCTGCGCGGTGACGGCCGGCAGTTGGGCGCGGAGCTGTGCGGTATCGGGCATTTCCCGAAGCCTACGGGGTCGCGGGTGCGGCTAGCATCAGGCCCATGTTTTGGCGCAGGCAGTTCGGCGACCTGATCGATCGCCAGCTCCAGGTCTTCGCGGAGGACCATGGCGATCGCCTGGAGGCGATCCGGGAGGCGCGCACGGCCTACCGCGCATCCGACCGCGACGAGGTCGAGGAGCGCTACGGCGACTACGCCGACGAGCTCGACTGGGCGGCCGAGGAGCTGGCCGCCATGCGCGACGGCTACGCCGAGACGCTCGACGGCGTCGACGGCACGGCCGATCGCTACCTGTCGGAGTTCAACCGGGCCGTGCAGAAGACGATGCCCGAGATCGCCGCCGCCCTCGGCGACTAGGCGGCGACCACGACCCGGCCCGGCGCCGAAGCCAGCACGATCGGCGCCACGGTGAGCGTGTCGACGGCGGCGCAGCGCGCGATGTCGGGCTCGAGCCCGGTGCCATGCAGGTCGCGCGCGCTCTGCGAGTCCTCGAGCGCCGCGCGGGCGTCGGGGTAGGCGCGGGCCACCGCCATCGCCACGCGCGCCGCGTCCGTCGCGAACGGCTCGGTGAGACGCTCGGCGGCGCGGGCGAGCAGGACGCCGGCGACGTAGACGTCGTCGAGGGCGACGTCGCCGCGGACGCCGGCGCAGCGCACCGCGAGCGTCCCGTCCGCGGGCAACTGCGCGAGCGCGCGATCGACGAGCGCCTGCGCGTTGACCAGCGCACCGACGAGGACCGTCTGCGACTCCGCGGCGGACTGCAGGATCGCGCGCGTGCCGTTCGTGGTGGTCAGGACGAGCACCTCGCCCCGTGGCTCGGCGTACTCCGCGGGCGAGTTGCCGAGGTCGAAGCCCTCGATGCGGACGCCGTGGCGCTCGCCGCCGAGGACCACGCCGTCCGTGCGCTCGGCGTGGGCGTCGTCGATCTCGCCGACGCAGACGACCTCGCGGTAGCCCGCCGCGAGGGCGTGCGACAGCGTCGTCGTGGCACGGATGCAGTCGACGACGATGGCGACGTCGGCGGGCGCGTCGTCGCGCGGTCCGAGCGCCGCGTGCAGGGTGGCCGCCACCGGCCTCAGCGGTCCTTGAAGGAGGCGCCGAGGGCGGCCTGGGCGGCCGCGAGGCGCGCGATCGGGACGCGGAACGGCGAGCAGGACACGTAGTCGACGCCGGCGTCGTGGAAGAAGCCGACGCTGAGCGGGTCGCCGCCGTGTTCGCCGCAGACGCCGAGCTTGAGGCCGGGCTTGGCCCCGCGGCCCCGCTCGCAGCCCATCCGCACGATGGCCCCGACGCCATCGACGTCGATCGTCTGGAAGGGGTTCTTGTCGATCACGCCGTCGTCGAGGTACTGCGTGAGGAACTTGCCCTCCGCGTCGTCACGCGACAGGCCGAGCACGGTCTGCGTGAGGTCGTTCGTGCCGAACGAGAAGAAGTCCGCGTGGTCGGCGATCTGGTCGGCGACGACCGCGGCGCGCGGCAGCTCGATCATCGTGCCGACGTCGATCGGGAAGTCGACGCCCGCGCGTTCGGTCTCCTCGCGGACGACCTCCTCGACGAGCTCGCGCATGCGTCGCAGTTCCTCGGCGAAGCCGACCAGCGGGATCATGATCTCCGGGCGCGGATCGCCACCCGCCGCCCGGACGGCGAGGGCCGCGTCGACGATGGCGCGCGCCTGCATCGCGTAGATCTCCGGGAACAGGAGGCCCAGTCGGCAGCCGCGGGTGCCGAGCATCGGGTTCGCCTCGGTCAGCTCCTTGACGCGGGCGAGCAGCCGCTCGGCGACGGCCAGGTCGCCGGGAGCGCCGTGCTCGCGGATCCGCTCGACCTCCTGCGAGGCCTCGAGCAGGCTCGGCAGGAACTCATGCAGCGGCGGATCGAGCAGGCGGATCGTGACCGGCAGGCCGTCCATCGCCCGCAGGATCCCCTCGAAATCACCCTGCTGCATCGGCGCGATCTCGGCCAGCGCGGCCAGTCGCTCGTCCTCGTCGGCGGCGAGGATCATGCGGCGCACGCTCGGCAGCCGGTCCTCGCTCATGAACATGTGCTCGGTGCGGCAGAGGCCGATGCCCTCGGCCCCGAACGCGCGTGCCCGTTCGGCGTCCTCGGGCGTGTCCGCGTTGGCGCGCACGCGCAGCCGTCGGATCTCGTCCGCCCAGGCCGTGATCTCGCGGAAGTGGTCGTCGAAGCGGGGCGGGACGAGCGGCAGCCCGCCGAGGAGGACCTCCCCGGTCGAGCCGTCCATCGTGATCGTGTCGCCCTCGGCGAGCCGGCGCCCGCCGATCATGATCGTGCGCGCCTCCGTGTCGATCTGCAGGCCCTCGACGCCGGCCACGCACGGCTTGCCCATGCCGCGCGCCACGACCGCGGCGTGCGACGTCATCCCGCCGTGCGCGGTGATCACGCCCTGCGCGGCGATCACGCCGTGGATGTCGTCCGGGGTCGTCTCCCAGCGCACGAGGATCACGGGCACGCCGGCCCTGCCGCGCTTCTCCGCGGTGTCCGCATCGAGGACGACCTCCCCCACGCCCGCGCCCGGCGAGGCGTTGAGGCCGGCGGCGAGCAGGTCGCGGGCGGCAGCGGGGTCGATGGTGGGGTGCAGGAGCTGGTCGAGCTGCTTCGGGTCGATGCGCTGCACGGCCTGGTCGCGCGTGATCACGCCCTCGGTGACCATGTCGCAGGCGACGCGCACCGCGGCCTGCGCGGTGCGCTTGCCGGTGCGGGTCTGCAGCAGGTAGAGCCGGCCCTGCTCGACCGTGAACTCGATGTCCTGCATGTCGCCGTAGTGCGCCTCGAGCCGGGCCATGGTCCCGATCAGCTCCCCGTAGGCCTCGGGCAGCGCCTGCTCCATCTCGGCGAGCGGGCGCGGCGTGCGGATGCCCGCGACGACGTCCTCCCCCTGGGCGTTGACGAGGAACTCGCCGTACAGCTCGTGCACCCCGGTGGCCGGGTTGCGCGTGAAGCAGACGCCGGTGCCCGACGTCTCGCCGAGGTTGCCGAACACCATCTGCATGATGTTGACGGCGGTGCCGAGGTCGTCGGGGATGTCGTTGGCGCGCCGGTAGACGGCGGCGCGCGGGTTCTGCCAGGACTGGAAGACCGCGTCGATCGCGAGGCGCAGCTGCGCGCGCGGGTCGTCGCCGAAGGCGCCTGCTCCCGCGCTCGCCTCCGTCAGCTCGCGGAACGTCGCGACGAGTCCCTCCAGGTCCTGGGCGGTGAGATCCGTGTCGGAGGCCGCGCCGCGATCGCGCTTGAGCTGGGACAGGGCGTGCTCGTACTCGTCGGAGGGGACGCCGAGCACCACCTCCCCGAACATCTGCACGAAGCGGCGGTAGGAGTCCCACGCGAAACGGGGGTTGCCCGACTCGGCCGCGAGGCCACGCACGGCGGCGTCGTTGATGCCGAGGTTGAGGATCGTGTCCATCATCCCGGGCATCGAGAAGACGGCGCCGGAGCGCACGCTCACGAGCAAGGGGCGCTCGGGGTCGCCGAGCCTGCGACCCGTGCGCTCCTCGAGCGCGGCGAGCCGCTCGAGCACGGCCTCCCAGAGCCCATCGGGCCAGGCCCCGCCGGCCTGCATCGCGGCCACGCAGGCCGTCGTGGTGACCGTGAAGCCGTCCGGCACGGGCACGCCGATGCGCTGCATCTCGGCCACGTTCGCGCCCTTGCCGCCGAGCAGCGACCGCATCTCGGCCGAGCCCTCGGACTGGTCGAAGACGTACTGCTGCCCGGTGGCCTGGTCGGCACCCATCAGATGGGGAGCCTAGTCAACGACGCCCCGGAGACGGCCGCAGTAGGCCGCAGCGACGCGGATCGGCGATGATGCGCCCATGCGGATCCACACGGGCGGCGAGGCATCGGAGCTGTACGGCGGGCGCTTCACGGGCGCCGTGCGCCTCGAGATGCTGCAGGAGGCCGAGGCCGAGGGGCGGCCCGACATCGCCCGGGTCGCGTTCACGGACGGCGCCTGCACGTTCTGGCACCGCCACCCCGGCGGCCAGCAGCTGCTGCTGCTCGAGGGCCGCGGCCGCGTGGGCACGGACGACGGCGAGGTCGAGCTCGCCCCCGGCGACTTCGTCGATGCCCCCGCGGACGAGCGCCACTACCACGGCGCCGCCGCCGGCTCCGACTGCGTGTTCCTGGCGATCACCTACGGGGTGACCGACTGGGAGGCGCAGGCGCCCTAGTCCTCGAGGAACTGCTCGACGAGCTGCACGGCGCTCGTCTTGTCCGCGATGCGGTAGGCGAGCTGCGTCATCCGCCACGAGTCGGACAGGTAGAAGCGCTCGTAGAGCTCCGAGCGCCCACCGAGGTCCGAGCCGATGTAGTCCCACGCGAGCCGGAACAGACGCACGCGCCGCTCGGCGTCCGCGCCCGCGGCCTGGAAGTAGCGCTCGATGTCGCCGCGGATCGGCGAGTTGAAGTCGGCCTCCGACGGCGTCGCCATGAACGAGCCGCCGCCGATCAGCTGCAGGAGCTCGTGCGCGTGCGGCAGCCACTTCGGCATCTCGCCGCGCAGGGCCATCAGCGGCCGGTCGTTGGGGTACCAGACGCCGTGATCGTCGAGGTACGAGTCCGCCTCGCAGGTGACGAGCGCGCAGCGCGTCAGCTCGGCCATGGTCCAGAGCTGGCCGAGCTTCTCCTGGATGTGGTCGAAGCGGACGACGCCGGTCGTCTCCGCCATCACGTGCCCGAGGCCGAACGCGAACAGGAGCTTCACGTAGGCCCGCGTGAAGGCCTGGTGCATGATGTGGCCGCGCCAGCCCGTGTCGGTGATGACCTCGTCGTAGCCGAGCAGGTCGCCGTCGAGGAAGACGCGGTCATGGGGCACGACGACGTCGTCGAACACGACCACCGCGTCCATCTCGTCGAAGCGTGCGCTGAGCGGGTAGTCGAACGTGCTGCCGGGCTTCGCGAACGAGTCGCGGCAGATGAAGCGCAGCCCGGGCGTCGACATCGGCAGGGCGAAGGCGAGCGCGTAGGCCTCGTCGCCGGCCTGGAGCGGCGAGCCCGGGTAGACGGAGATCTCGTCGGCGAACGGGGCGAGCGTTGCCAGCATGCGCGCGCCGCGCACGACGATGCCCTCGCTCGTCTCCCCCACCTTGTGCAGCGAGATCTCGCCGCCCATCTGCTGGGCGTCGGGCAGCGAGCGGTCGGCGACCGGGTTCATGATCGCGTGCGTCGTCGAGAGGTCGCGGTCCCGCATCAGCCGCTGGTAGGCGACGATGTTCTCGGCGCCCTGCTCGTTGCCGCGGCGCGCCCACACGTCGCGCGCCCCGGCGAAGCAGGCGAAGGTGACGTTGAGGTAGTCGGGTACGCGGCCCATCATCCCCCCGGTCGCGGCGGCGATGATCTCCATCGACGCGCGTCGGCGCTCGAGGTCCTCCTTCGAGCGGGGGATCAGGTGCGCGCGGTTGACCAGCCGGCCGTCATCCGGGGTCGGGGCGAGACAGATCTCGGCGTGGGCGAGCTGGGTGTCGTAGACGCGCGCGATCGCCTCGGCGCCGGACCGCAGGCGGTCGTGTTCGAGCGGGTTCGTGACCTTCTCCCCGCCGATCCAGATCTCGCGATCGCGGTCGTTGGCGAGGCCCGCGAGGAAGTCGGCACCGCTGCGCGCCGCGATCGTGGAAGCCTGCTCGGTCGTCGCCATGGAGCCCATCCTCGGTCGGGATTGGATCCAGTATCCACTCGTCGGCCAACGGCGTCAAGTGCGGGCGCCGCCGCATCCGGCGCCGCCCACGGTGACCGCGATCGACCGCTTCGGCCTCGAGGCGATCCGCGAATGCGGCGGGGCCGGGACCCGCTCAGCCGCCGGCGAGCCGGCCCGCGTCGACCACGGTCCGGCCGTCGAGCGTGACGGTGCAGCCCCGCAGCGGGAAGTCGAAGTGGCCGCGGGTGAAGCGGCCCGCGTTCTCGTTCGCCCCCGTCGAGAACAGGAAGTTGCCCGCGAAGGCGCGCAGCTCGATGCCGTTCGTCTCGCGCTTGTCCACCATCGCCAGGGCGTCCCAGCGGGCGCCCGGGTTCATGCCCCAGCCGACGTGGCTGACCCCGTACGCCTCCTCCTCGCCGAACGCCGCGAGGTAGGAGCGCAGGAGCTCGGCGTCGACGCCGTCGCCCTCGATCCGCACGACGCGATCACCGGCGACCTCCAGCCGGACGGGCTCGCGCACGTACTCCTTGAAGGTGAGGTTGACGTCGCCCGGGGCGAGCACCACCGTGCCCTCCACCGTGCCCGCCGCCGGGAAGGCCACGACCAGACCACCGGGCCAGTGCGCGATCGTGCCGGGCCCGTCGGTGGCGCCCCACGAGCCCGCCGTGAAGGCGCCCGCGAGATCCACGCGCAGGTCCGTGCCGGCGGCCGACGTCACGTGCATCTCGCGCGCGGCGCGCAGCCGGTCGAGACCGGCGAGCACGGCCGTCTGGAGCGCGCCGTCGTCCGGCGCCCAGCGCTCGAACGCCTCGGGGTGCTCGTTGGAGATCATCAGGACGCGCGTGCCCGCACCCAGCACCGCGGGCAGCTCGGGCGCGTGCAGGAGCCCCTCCACGGTGCAGTCGACGACGAGATCGCAGGCGCACAGGGCGGCGAGCGCGGCGGGGTTGCCCTGCAGGGCGACGCTCGATCCGGTCGAGCGGATCGCGACCGGTCCCGGGTTCGGGGGCGTCGGCAGGCGCACGTCGACCACGCGGCCGCCGCGGTCCTCGGCGGCCCGCCGCGCGGTCTCGACGAGCGTCGCGCGGCTCGGCGACTCGGACAGCACGCAGACGACCTCGCCGGCCGCGAGGCCGTTCGCGGCCAGCGCCCGGCGGAAGACGTCGAGGGTGCGGTGCTCCATCAGGCCTGCTCCACGGTGCCGATATGGTCGCGCAGGAGCGCGTTGAGGACCGCCGGTGCCTCGAGCGGCGTGTAGTGGCCGACGCCGGGGATCACCTCGAGCCGCGCGCCCGGTATCCCGCGGGCGAGGGCCTCGGCGTACGCGAGCGGCGTCTCCTCGTCGAGCTCGCCGACCACCACCAGGGTCGGAACGGCGATCTCCCCGAGCCGTGCGCGCACGTCGTGGTCGGGCAGGGCGGCGATCGCCTGGCGCAGGCCCGCGACGGGCACGCGCAGCATCGAGTCGACCGCGGCCCGGATGGCGGCCGGGTCCGCGTCCGGGGCCATCACGGCCCGCAGCACCGGCTCGGCGAAGTCCTCGACACGTGCGCCCGCGTCGAGCGGGGCGAGGCGCGCCGCGCGCCACGCGTCGGGATCGGTGCCGTCGAGGCCGAAGGCCGGGCTCGTGTCGCAGAGGACGAGCGAGCGCACCGCCTGCGGGTGGCGCAGCGCGAGCTGCAGGGCGACCATCCCGCCCATCGAGAGCCCGACGACGTGCACGGGCCCGCCGAGCTCGGCGGCGAGCGTCGCGGCGGCATCGGCGGCCGCCTCCAGCGAGAGGCCGTCCAGCGGCGCCGACGCCCCGTAGCCGGGCATGTCCCAGGCCACGCAGCGCCAGCGGTCGGCCAGATCCTCCAGCTGGGCGTCCCAGCCGGTCCGCGTCATGCCGAGGCCGTGCAGGAACAGGATCGGCGGCCCCGTCCCCGCCTCGCACCAGGCGATCGGGCCGTCGACGTCCCGGATCACGTCAGGCGCCGACGTCGGGGAAGATCCCGTGCCGGCCGAGCCGGTCGAGGCAGACCTCAGCCGACCAGGGCAGCATCGTGCTCCCGCAGCGGGCGTCGCGGTAGAGCTGCTCGAGCCGGTGCTCCTTGAGCAGGGACAGCCCGCCGCAGACGCGGATCGCCAGCGATGCGAGCCGGGGGGCCGTCTCCATCACGGTGTAGGAGGCGGCGAGCGCGCGGGCGACCATGTCCGGCGTCGGGTCGACCTGGGCCTCCTCGACGACGCGGTCGAAGAGCGCCCGGCTCTGCTCGTACATGATCTGCAGCTCCGCCCAGCCCTGCTGCTTCTGCGGCACGTCGCGCCGGCTGGTGACGCCCGGTGGCGCCTGCGACGACAAGTAGTCGCGCACGAAGTCGACGACGGACTCCGACAGCCCCATGTAGGCGGGCGTCAGCGTCAGGTAGACGTAGGGCCAGCGCTCCGCCAGCTGGTTGTAGAGACCCGAGGGCAGGAGCACCGCATCGTCGGGAGCGAACGCGTCCCTGAAGAGCAGCGTGCGCGAGACCGTGCCGCGCATGCCGAGCGGATCCCAGTCGCCGACGATCTCGACACCAGGGTCGTCGGCGGCGACCCCGAGGAACAGGATCTCGTCCTCGCTCGTCTCGACGCAGGTGATGTTGTAGTCCGTGGCCGCGCCCGAGAGCGATGCGAAGATCTTGCGGCCGTTGATGCGGTACCCGCCCTCGACCCGGGTCGCAGTGGTCGCGAAGCCGCGCGTCGCCCCCTGCGCGATCCCCTCCGACAGCGGCTGCGACTGCAGCGCGCCGTCGTCGAGGATCCGGCGGTAGAGCGCCGTGCGCCGCGCCTCGTGCACGGCGCGGTCGTGATCGCTCATGTCGAGGTCGTCAGCGGCGAGGCCCGTCCACAGCACCGTCTGCGTGTGCATGTTGAAGGTCAGCGCCGTCATCGGGCAGTAGCGGCCGATCGCGGCGCCGATCTGCATGTAGTCGGCGAAGGAGGCGCCGAGGCCGCCGTAGCGGCTCGGGATGCAGAGGCCGTAGAAGCCCGCGTCCCGCAGATCGGCGAAGTTCTCGAAGGGGAACGAGGCCTCGCGGTCGTAGCGCGGAGCCCGCTCGCGGAAGGCGGGCCCGAGCTCATCGACGATCGCGAGCAGCCGGTGCCGGCGCTCCGGGTCGACCCGCTGGTCCAACTGCACCGCCACCTCGCACCTCCCGCGCGCCGGATCGGGCGCATCGTACGCGACCCGGGCGTCGGGTTTCGATCGCGGGTCGCGCCCGCCAGTTCACTTGGATACAGTATCCAACAGTCCGGCGCGCTCCCGTTCTCGCCGCCCGCCTACGATCCCCCACCGGAGGACCCGATGGACCCGACGACGCCAGCACCCCGCCCCCCGCAGCCCGGAGCCGGCCGGTGAGGCGCGCGCGCGTCCTCGCCGACGGCACGCCGCGCTGGGGCACCGTCGACGGCGCCGAGATCCGGCTCGACGACGGCGGATCGGTGGAATGGGATGCCGCCCGGTTCCTCGCCCCCGCCGAGCCGTCGAAGATCATCGCCGTCCACCTCACCTACCGCTCGCGCCTCGAGGAGTACAAGGCCAAGACGCCGCCCGAGCCGTCCTACTTCATGAAGCCGCCGACCACCCTCAACGGGCACCAGGGCGAGCTGCGTCGCCCGACCGGCACCCGCTACCTCAACTACGAGGGCGAGATCGCCGTGATCATCGGCCGCGAGATGAAGGGCGTGCGCCCCGAGGACGCCCACGCCTACGTCGCCGGCTTCGCCCCCGCCAACGACGTCGGCCTGCATGACTTCCGCCACGCCGACCGCGGCTCGATGCTGCGCGTCAAGGGCCAGGACGGCTTCCTGCCGATGGGGCCCGTCATGGTCACCGCCGACGAGTGGACGCCCGACCGGGGCTTCCAGCTGACGACGCGCCTCAACGGCGAGGTCGTGCAGTCGGGTGACCAGGACGACCTGATCTGGGACTACCGCTACCAGCTCGCCGACCTCTGCCGCACGATCACGCTCTGCCCGGGCGACGTCGTGCTCACGGGCACCCCGGCGAACTCGCGCCCGATGGCCGTCGGCGACACGGTCGAGGTCGAGATCGACGGCCTTCCGGCCCTGCGCAACACCGTCGTCGAGTGGGACGTCGACCTGTCGGGCCCCGGCGACCAGCCGGAGACCTCCGCCAACACCCTGCACGTGGCGCTTGCGATCCCCGAGGACGAGGCCGAGCGGCGCGTCGCCGCCGGCGAGGTCGACTGAGATGGCCATCCGCCTCCACGACCTGCACCACGTCTGCCTGCGCGTCCTCGACCTCGACGAGGCGACCGCCCGCTGGAGCGTCCAGTTCGGGCTCGAGGTCGTGGCGAAGGAGCCGGGCCGCGCGCTCCTGCGCTGCGACGCGGAGGACTACTGCCTCGAGCTCGTGCCCGACGCCGCGCCCGACCACGACCACTCCGCGTGGGAGCTCGCCCCCGACTGCTCGCTCGCCGACGCCGCGGCGCACCTCGACGCCTGCCGCGTGACCTACGACACCGAGGCCGACGGCTCGCTGCGCCTCGTCGACCCGTCCGGTCGGGGCCTCCAGCTCGTCGCCTACCGCGAGCGCACCCCGATCGAGCAGTGGCCCGACATCGGTCGGCGCACCAGCCCGCCGTTCGGCATGCACCCGCGCCGGCTCGGCCACGTCAACGTGCTGGCCCCGAACGTCGATGAGATGACGGCGTTCTACACCGACGTCCTCGGCATGCACGTCTCGGACCGCCTCGGGGAGGCCGGCATCTGGTTCCACCTGCACCCCGAGCACCACCAGATGGCGGTCCTGGGCATGGCCCCCGCGCACTTCCACCACCTCGCCTTCGACATCGTCGACTGGGGCCAGCTCAGGATCTTCCTCGACCACCTCGGCCGTCACGGTCGCTGGCTCGGCTGGGGCCCCGTGCGCCACAACCTCGCGCGCAACCTCTGCGCGTACGTGCGCATCCCCGAGGAGAACCTGTTCGTCGAGTTGTACTGCGACATGGAGATCCTGCGCCTGCCGCACACGCCCCGCACCTGGCCCGACGACGCCTGGGGCTCCAACACGTGGGGCATCCTGCCCCCGCGCTCGTACTTCCGCTTCGACGACGTCGCGGTCGACTACGAGCGCCATCAGCGCGAGGCGCGCGGCGAGAAGCTGCCGCCCCTGGAGGACGCATGAAGGGCTTCAGCCTCCCCCTCTCGCCCGGCGGCACCGCCGGCCTCGTGCCGCCGCCGCCGTGGCACTACGTCGGCGATTTCCTCGTCATCGACTACTGGGCCGACCCGGCGGCCTGCGCCGCCGTCCTGCCCGAGGGCATCGAGCCGTTCGCCGAGGACCCGGGGCGCGCGGCGGTCGTCTTCGCCGACTGGCAGTCCTGCACGACGGGCGGCGCCGAGCTCGTCGACCCCGCCCGCAGCCAGTACAGGGAGGCCTTCATCGTGGTGACGGGCGTCCTCGACGGCGAGGTCGTCACCACCTGCCCGTACATCTGGGTCGACCGCGACTTCGCGCTCGTGCGCGGCTGGGTCCAGGGCTTCCCCAAGAAGCTCGGCTCCGTCTGGATGACGCGCAGCTTCGGCCTCGGCACCGCCGCGGACCCCGCGATCGCGCCGGGCTCGGTGTTCGGCGGCACGCTGGCCGCCAACGACCGCCGGCTGATGGAGACGACGGTCACCCTGACCGGCGAGAGCGCGAACGGCCCCGTCCATAACGCCCCGCCGCTCGTCAACCGCCGCCACTTCCCGCGCCTGGCCCAGGGCCACCACGACGATCCGGCCGTGCACGAGCTCGTGCGCGCGAAGAGCTTCGACCGCTCGATCTCGACGATCTGGGAGGGCGACGCCACGCTGTCGTTCGGCGACGCCCCCAACGAGGAGCACATGGCGCTCGCGCCCGTCCGGGTCGGCAAGGGCCACCGCTTCACCTTCGCCTATTCCGTGGACGACCTCGACACCGTCCGCGACTACACGGCCGGGGCATGAGCCGCATCGACGTCGCCGGCCACTCGGTCTCGACCGAGCACTACATCGGCGGGCGCCGCGTCGACTCCGCCGCCACCTTCGAGGACCGCTCGCCGATCGACGGTGCGCTGCTCGCCGAGGTCAGCCGCGGTGATGCGGCCACCGCGGACGCCGCGCTGGCGGCCGCCGCGGCCGCGTTCCCCGCCTGGGCCGAGCTCGGCGTCGAGGGCCGCGCCGCGTGCCTGCATCGCCTCGCCGAGCTGATCGACGCGCACGTCGACCGCATCGCCGAGGTCGAGTGCCTCGACATGGCGATGCTCGAGCGCTCCCTGAAGGCGCGCGTGATCGGCCGCGGCGCGCGCAACTTCCGGGCCTACGCGGACCTCACCGTCGCGCACACCGAGCGCATCTGGGCGTCGAACGGGACCACGAACCGCGTGCTGCGCCGCCCGAGCGGCCCCGCGGTCGTGATCACCCCCTGGAACGCGCCGTTCATGCTCTCCACCTGGAAGACCGCGCCGGCGCTGGCCGCCGGCTGCACGGTCGTCCTCAAGCCGGCCGAGTGGTCGCCGCTGTCCTGCTCGCTCTTGTTCGACCTCGTCGACGAGGCGGGCTTCCCGCCCGGCGTGTTCAACCTCGTGCAGGGCATCGGCGAGGAGGTCGGTCCCGCGCTGACCGCCGACCCGCGCGTGCGCCGGCTCAGCTTCACGGGCTCGACGGACACGGCCCGGATCATCGGCCGCGCCGCCGCCGACGGGATCGTCCCCTTCACGGCCGAGCTCGGCGGCAAGAACCCGCTCGTCGTCTTCGCCGACGCCGACCTCGACCTCGCCGCCCAGAAGGCCGCGCTGCAGTACGACGACGCGGGGCAGGTCTGCCTGTCGGGCACGCGTCTGATCGTCGAGGAGTCCGTCGCCGACGCGTTCCTCGAGCGCTTCCACGCCCACGTCGACCGCCACGTCCTCGGCGATCCCCGCGACGCGGCGACGACGATCAGCCCGCTGATCCACGCCGAGCACCTCGAGCGGGTCAGCGGCTTCGTCGAGCGCGCCCGCGCCGCGGGCGACGAGATCGTCCGCGGCGGCACGCAGCCCGCGATCGGCGGTCTCTGGTACGAGCCGACCCTGATCCTCCCCCGCTCGAACGAGTCCGAGATCGTCCAGCACGAGGTCTTCGGGCCCGTCCTGACCTTCCAGACGTTCGCCACGGAGGACGAGGCGATCGCGCTCGCCAACTCGACCCGCTACGGCCTCTCCGGCATCCTCTTCACGGGCTCGCGTGAGCGCGCCGAGCGCGTCGGCCCGCGCCTGCGCGCGGGCACCGTCTGGGTCAACTGCTTCCTCGTGCGCGACCTGACCGCCCCCTTCGGCGGCGTCGGCTGGAGCGGCATCGGCCGTGAGGGCGGCGACTACGCGCTCGACTTCTACGCGGACCTGATGACGTTCCAGGTCGCGGACGACACGGTCTCCTGACCGCAGCAGCATCGACGTCGGCGGAGGACCTGACGGGCGAGGCATCCGACCCGCGGCGGTGGTCTGCGCCCCCAGGTGCGCTCAGCGCGGCTCGTCCGGGACGGGCGACGCCAGGATGTGCTCCCGCGTGAGCGCCTCGGCGAGCGTCGCGTCGCCCGCGGCGATCGCCCCCGCGATGGCCGCGTGCTCGTCAGCGTAGGCCGCGACCACCGCCGGATCCGAGGCCTGCGTGCGGTAGATCGCCTGCCCGACGGTGCGCACCCAGAGGGCCTCGGCGAAGCGGGTCAGGTGCGGGTTGCCGGCGGACCCGACCAGCGCCAGGTGGAAGGCGCGGTTCGCGGCGAATCCCGCTCCGTCGTCCCCCGCAGCGCGCTGCGCCGCGATCGCGACCTCCATCGCCCGCACCCCCGCGGGATCGCGACGCTCGGCGGCGAGCCGTGCGGCTCCCGGCTCGAGCGCGAGTCGCGCCTCCCAGAAGGCGACGCGGTCGGCGTGCGACAGGCTCGAGACGACGGCGCCGCGATTGACCTGCAGCTCGACGAGGCCGTCGGCGGCGAGCAGCCGCAGCGCCTCGCGCAGGGGGGTGCGGCTGATGCCGAGCTCCTCGGCCAGCCGTTCCTGGCGCAGCCGCGTCCCGGGCGGCAGCTCGCCCGAACGGATGCGCTCGCGCAGGATCCCCCGCGTCTGCTCGACCATGCTCTCCACGGCGACCCTGTCGGCCATCGGCCGTAGGGTACCGGGCGTCTAGGGCTGCAGCCGCACGCGCGACCAGCCATCGCCGCCGCGCTCGTAGCGCAGGCGGTCGTGCAGGCGCCCGGTACGACCCTGCCAGAACTCGATCGCGCGCGGAGCCACGCGGTACCCGCCCCACCACGGCGGCACGGGCACGTCGTCGCCCGGGTGCGCCGCGTCGGCGTCGTGGAACTGCGCCTCGAGCTCGGGCCGGCCCGAGCTCACCCGGCTCTGGCGCGAGGCCCAGGCGCCGATCCGGCTCTCGCGGGGACGCGTCGCGTAGTAGGCGGCCGTGTCGGCGTCGGTCGTCTCCTCCACCGCCCCCTCGATCCGCACCTGCCGCTCGAGCGCCTCCCACCAGAAGACCAGCGCCGCCTCCGGCCGCTCGGCGAGCTCGGCCCCCTTGCGGCTCTCGCGATTGGTGTAGAAGACGAACGCCCCGTCGGGGCCGACCTCCTTCAGCAGCACCATCCGCGCCGCCGGTCGCCCGGCGGCCTCGCCCGTGGCCAGCGCCCTCGCGTTCGGCTCGAGCACCGCGCCCGAGTCGCGCGCCTCGCGGATCCACGCGTCGAAGAGGACGAGCGGGTCGTCGCCGGCTGCGGCCTCGGCGAGCTCGCCCTCGCGGTACGCCCTGCGCATCTCGTGGAACGCCATCTCAGCCCTCCGTCGCGCCCTGGGCGGCGCGCTCCTCGCACAGGTTGATCACGCGCAGCGCGGACTCCTCGACAGCAAGGTTCGAGACGTCGATGACCGGGCAGCCGACCCGCCGGAAGACCTGCTGGCACTCGTCGAGCTCCTCGAGGATCTTGCCGAGGTCCGCGTAGTTATTGCGCGCGCGCCCGCCCATGGCCCTGAGGCGCCGGCCACGGATCCGCTGCAGGCGCTCGGCGTCGATCGTCAGGCCGACGATCTTCGCGCGGTCGATCCGGAACAGCTCCTTCGGCGGCTCGACGCCGGGCACGAGCGGCGTGTTGGCGGTCTTGTAGCCGAGGTAGCCGAGGTACATGGAGAGCGGCGTCTTGCCGGTGCGCGAGACGCCGATGATGACGATATCGGCCTCGGCGAGGCCCTCACCGGAGAGGCCGTCGTCGTGCTTGACCGCGAACTCCATCGCGGCGACGCGCTGGAAGTAGTCGATCTCGAGCGCCACGGGCCGGCCCGGGACCATCTCCGCCGTCACGCCCGACGCCACCTGCAGCGCCTCGAGCGGCGCGCCGAGGAGGTCGCAGGAGGGGATCCCGCTGCGCTCGCACAGCTCGGACGCCCGAGCCCGCAGCGCGGGGTCGATCAGCGTGAAGAAGACCGCGCAGCGGCTGCCGGCCACGAGGCGCCCGAGCACGTCCTGCAGGCCCTGCACGGTGGTCACGCGCGGGTGGCGCACGATGCTGACCGGCGAGGCCGAGAACTGCGCCTGCACGGCGCGCGCCACGCGCGAGGCCGTGTCGCCGGTGGAGTCCGAGACGAGGTGGATCTCGATCGGGTCGGGACTCATCGCTGCAGCTGGGTCAGGTCCCCGACGGGACGGAAGGCCGCGCCGGCGTCGCGGACGAGCCGCACGCGATTGGCCCGCACGGCGGGGTCATCGGCGAGGACCATGACCGCCTCGAAGAGGGCGTCGATCGGGTCCGCGAGGCCCGCGGCGAGGCGCAGGGCCTCCGCCGGGTCGTCGGTCGCGGCGATACGCGGCTCCGCCTCGGCGAGCGCGGCAGCCAAGGCGCGTTCGGCATCGTCCTCGAAGAGCGCGGCATCGAGCACCTCAGCCGGCGCCTCGCCGTCGCCGATCCTGCTGCAGCGCACCGCGGCGGCGTGCGCCCGTTCGAGCTCGGCGGCGTCGCGGGCGGCGTGGAGCGCGCGGGCGAGCGCGGCGTGACGGGCCGGGTCGGTCGGATCGGCGCCGCGGGCTGCGCGCTGCACATCGACCGGTACGCCCCCGTCGCCGAGCGCCTGATCGACGCGGTCGAGCACGAACGGGACGATCGACTCGATCGCCGCGTCGGGGTCGAGCTCGAGGTCCGCGCCCTGTCCGGCGAGGAGCGCATGCGCGGCGCCCACGAGCACGGGCAACTCGAGCGGCATCCCCCAGCGCGCCTGGATCTCCACAAGCCCGGCGGCGGCGCGGCGCAGGGCGTACGGGTCGCGCGAGCCGGTCGGGCGCTCGCCGATCGCGAACACGCCGACCAGCTGGTCGAGGCGCTCGGCGAGCGCGAGCAGGGCCCCCGGCAGGGTCTCCGGCACGGGCCGTCCCGCGCCGTCGGGCTGGTACTGCTCGCGGATGGCGACGGCGACGGCCTCCGGCTGGCCGGCGGCGCGCGCGTACTCCATGCCGGTCTCGCCCTGCAGCTCCGCGAACTCCCCCACCATCGTCGAGGCGAGGTCGGCCTTCGCCAGGCGCGCCGCCTCGAGGGCGTGTGCCCGATCCGCTCCCGTGGCGCCCGCCGCATCGGCGAGGAGGCCGCTCAGCTCGACGAGTCGCGCGGTGCGATCGGCGAGCGTGCCGAGCCGCTGGTGGTAGGTGATCCGGTCGAGCTCGGCGGCCATCGCCTCGATGCCGCGATCGCGGTCCTTGGCGAGTGAGAAGACCGCGTCGTCGAGCCGTCCGGCGAGCACGCGCTCGTTGCCGGCGCGGACCGCCGCGTCGGCGTCGGGGTGCGAGTTGACCACCGTCAGGAAGACGGGCCTGAGCGTGTCCGTCGCCCCGCGCAGCGGCAGGTAGCGCTGGTGCGACTGCATCGCGGTCACGAGCACGCGCTCGGGCAGGTCGAGGAAGCGCTCGTCGATCTGGCCGTCGAGGACGCGCGGCCACTCGACGAGGTAGACGACCTCGTCGAGCACGCGCCCCGGATCCTGCCAGGTCGCATCGTGCGCCTTCGCCGACGAGGCGAGCAGCGCCTCGATCACCTCGCGGCGGTCGGCCGTGCGCACCGCGACGCCAGCGCCCCCGAGCTCCGTGACGTAGTCGTCCGCGCTCTCGAGCTCGACCTCCGGCCGCAGCACGCGATGGCCGCGCACCGTGCGGCCGCTCGACACGCCCTGCACCTCGGCCTCCAGCAGCCGCTTGCCGTGCAGGACGCAGAGCGTGCGGATCGGCCGCGCGAAGCGCAGTGCGCCCGCACCCCAGCGCATGTTCTTCGGCATCTGCAGGCCCTCGATGAGGCCGTCCACGAGTTCCTGCACGCAGGCCTCGAGTGGCACCGCCGGACGCGCGACGGTCGCGGTCAGGAGACCCGCCTCGTCGACGCCGAGATCCTCCGGGGCGAGGCCGTGCTTGCGCGCGAAGCCCTCCGCGGCCTTCGTCCAGGCGCCCGACTCGTCCTTCGCCGCGCGCTCGGGCGGGCCCGTCACCACGATCGTCTCGGCGGGCGCCTCGGCGGGCACGCCTTCGGCGAGCACGGCGATCCGCCTCGGCGTCACGAGCGCCTCGACCGACGCCGGGGCGAGTCGGCGCTCGACGAGCAGCCGCTCGAGCGCGGGCGCGGCCTCGCGGTCGGCGACCCGGCATGCGTTCGCCGGCAGCTCCTCGCAGCCGAGCTCGATCAGGAGCGTCGCGCTCACGCGAGCTCCAGGCCGAGGTAGGCGTGCGCCACGGCCCGCGCCAGTGTGCGCACGCGGCCGATATACGCGACGCGCTCGGTGACCGAGATCGCGCCGCGCGCGTCGAGCAGGTTGAAGGCGTGCGAGCACTTCAGCACCTGGTCGTAGGCGGGCACGGGCAGCCCCGCCTCGAGGCAGCGGCCGCACTCGGCCTCGTGGTGGTCGAAGGCGCGCACGAGGCCGTCCGTGTCGGCGACCTCGAAGTTGTAGGCCGACCACTCGCGCTCGCCGCGGGCGTGGACGTCGGCGTAGCTGACGCCGGGCGCCCACGCGAGATCCCAGCACGAGTCCACGCCCTGCAGGTACATCGCGAGCCGTTCGAGGCCGTACGTGAGCTCAACCGAGATCGGGTCGCAGTCGATGCCACCGGCCTGCTGGAAGTACGTGAACTGCGTGACCTCCATGCCGTCGAGCCAGACCTCCCACCCCGTCCCCCACGCGCCCAAGGTCGGCGCCTCCCAGTTGTCCTCGACGAAGCGCACGTCATGCTGGGCGGCGTCGATCCCGATCGCCGCGAGCGAGCGCAGGTAGTCGTCCTGGATCGACTCGGGCGACGGCTTGATCAGCACCTGGAACTGGTAGTAGTGCTGGAGCCGGTACGGATTCTCCGCGTAGCGGCCGTCCGTGGGGCGGATCGACGGCTCGACGTACGCCGTCGACCACGGCTCGGGGCCGAGGCAGCGCAGGAGGGTCGCCGGATTCATCGTGCCCGCACCGACCTCCGTGTGGTACGGCTGCACCACGGCGCAGCCCTGCTCCGCCCAGAAGGCCTGCAGGCGGAGGATCAGGTCCTGAAACGTCTTCGGCGCTGTGGTCGCCACGCGGGCAGGGTACCGACTCGGCCCGGCTCCCCGCACCGCCGCCGCAATCGGGGATACCCTGAGGCGGATGCGCCGACCCGTCCTCGCCATCACCCTCGCCCTCGGCGCGGTGACCGCGATCGCCCCTGCCGCCCACGCCGTCTCGTACCGGACGCTGACCACGAAGCTGCAGGCGCCGACCGCGATCGCCTTCCGTCCCGGCCTGGCGAACCCCGTCGTGACCGAGCAGAAGGGCCGCATCGTGACCGTGCGCAGGGGCAGGGTCGTCGTCCTCGCTGACCTCACCGATCGCGTCGGCCAGGCCGGCGGCGAGCAGGGCCTGCTCGGGCTCGCCTTCCACCCCGGCTACGCGGAGAACCGCCTCCTCTACGTCAACTACACGGATCCGTCCGGGACCACCCAGATCGTGCGCTTCAAGACGGGTCGGTACCACAAGCCGCTGAAGGGCACCGCGAAGACCATCCTGTCGGTGCGCCAGCCCTACGCGAACCACAACGGCGGCAGCCTCGCCTTCGGCCCCGACGGGTTCCTCTACATCGGGCTCGGCGACGGCGGCTCCGGCGGCGACCCCGGCAATCGCGCGCAGAACCCCTCCACCCCCCTCGGCAAGATCCTGCGCATCAACGTCGACGAGGGCGACCCGTACTCGATCCCGTCGACGAACCCGTACGCCCAGGGCGGCGGCGACCCCTCGGTCTGGGCCCTCGGCCTGCGCAACCCGTGGCGCTTCTCCTTCGATCGCCGTACCGGTGCCCTCTGGGTCGGCGACGTCGGCCAGCGGCAGCGCGAGGAGGTCAGCTGGCTCCCGAAGCGCGCGCCCGCCCTGCCGAACTTCGGCTGGAACGCCTTCGAGGGCGACCAGGCCTACGCCCCCCAGCCGACCCGCGGCGACCTGATCACCCCCGTCGCGGTGTACGACCACTCGCAGGGCTGCAGCGTCGTCGGCGGCTACCAATACCGCGGCAGGAAGGTTCGCGCGCTGCGCAGCCGCTACGTCTTCGGCGACTGGTGCTCGGGCGCGATCTGGTCGATCACGCGCAAGAACCCGACGCGGAGGTCGATCGGCTTCACCCTGCCGAAGCTGACGACGTTCGGCGAGGACGCGAATGGCGAGCTGTACGCGGCTTCCGGCTCGGGCCGCCTGATCAGGATCGTCCCGTCCGGCTGATCAGGGCGAGGCGCACGTCGCCGTGCTCGGCCGCGGTCTCCCGCACGATCCTGGCGATCGCCGCGCGCGACTCCGGGTCCGGTACCAGCGTCGCGGACAGGGGCTCGGCCAAGAGCCGCGCGGCCCAGGCCGCCGCCGCGGGCCCGAGCGGGGATCCCGTGCCGCAGTCGTCGCAAACGGCGCAGCCCTGCGCGGCGTCGTAGAGGGCGGGCGGGCCGCCGCAGCCCGCGCCGGCCCCCACCTCGGGCCGCCCGCCGGCCCGCGCGAGCAGCTTGAGCACGAAGGCCAAGGCGAGCGCGTCCGCGGACGCCCTCGGGTCGGGACCGAGGTCGCCGGCGAGCGCCTCGAGCAGGCGCGCGAGGCCCTGGTAGAGGCGCTCGTCGGGCTCCGGCTCGGGGAACAGCCGCACCACGGCCTCGACCGCGGCCGAGGCGGCGAGCGCCCGCACCGGGTCGGCGCGCACGTCGTCGCCCGCGTCGAGCACGTCGGCGGAGGTGAGCACGGCGAGCTCGCCGCGGCCCGGCGCGAGCACGGCGTCGATCCGGGTCAGGGGCTCGAGCCGCGCGCCCAGCTTGCTGGTCGTGCGACGCGCGCCCTTCGCGATCACCGCCACCCTCCCGTGGCCGGGCGTCAGGAGGTGCGCGACCCGGTCCGCCTCGCCCGTCCGGAACGTGCGCAGCACGATCGCCTCGGTCGCGTAGGACGCGCCGGGCACCGGGCCTAGTCCTGGACGAGCGGCAGGAGCTCGCCCGCGCGGTCGAGCGCGGCGATGTCGTCGAACCCGCCGACGGGCTCGCCGCCGATGATGATCTGCGGGATCGTCATGCGGCCCGTCATCTCGACCAGCTTCTCCCGGAAGCCCGGGATGCGGTCGACGTTGATCTCCTCGTACGCGATGCCCCGCGCGTCGAGGAGCGCCTTCGCGCGCATGCAGAACGGGCACCAGTCCGCGGAGTAGAACTCGACCTTCTTCATGCCCCCTCCAACGCCGCGGCCGGGCGGCGCATTCCCCGCCGGCGCGGGCGCGGCTGGCAGGCGGGGCACAGGTGCGTGCCGCGCCCGGCGCTGCGCGTCTTGACGATCTCGGTGCCGCAGGCCGGGCACGGCTCGCCGTCGCGGCCGTAGACCCGGAAGCGCTCCTGCATCGACCCGTAGCCGCCCTCCGGGGAGCGGAAGTCCCGGATCGACGATCCCTGCGCGCGGATGCCCTCCTCGAGGGCGCGGCGCACCGTCGTCGCGAGCTCGTCGAGCTGTGGGCGACGCAGCCGGCCCGCGGGCGTGTCCGGGTGGATCCGTGCCGCGTTGAGCGCCTCGTCCGCGTAGATGTTGCCGATC